>CANQOE010000034.1 GCA_947625315.1 uncultured Bacilli bacterium
TAATTTAATTGCTACTTCATGAATTTTCATTGCTTTTTCACCTCTTCGTTTATTAGTATAAGCTATAACCTAAGGTTAAAGTCAAGAGAAAGTTTTTATTTTTTCTCTTTAGATTTACGATTATTTTTTTGAGGTTTAGCTTCAATTTGTTTTTCATCTTGAACTTTAACTTCAGTTGCTTCAATAATTTTAGAATTTTCCGGATTTTTAGTTAAATCAATAACTTTAGTTTGGGCAATAACATCATGTAAACCCCGATTATCTTTATAAAATAAAATCATTAAGAAAATTATAATACTAACTATCATACTTAAATTACTGCTGTAAGTATAAATTTTTAGATAAATACTTTGTTTAAAAGCTAAACCAATTAAACTGACTATATTAAAGATAATACCATTTAAAACGATACATCTAAGTAAATAATTATAAAATTTTAATTTTTTATCTTTATTGCTAACAATTTTAATATTAAATAATTTCTTACCTAAAGTTTGACCATTGGTAATACGCGTAAATACGCCAAAATATAAAATATAAATAAGGATATCTCCAATAACATAAACATAACCATTACGATTTAATTCATAACTTAAATCTAAAGTTTGGTTTTGAAATTCTTCCAGTTCAATATCTCCTTTAGTATATTTATCCATTACTTCAACGTATTTATCATTCGCGGCCATATACTTATCATAATGGGGATTAATAAATTTTAAGTTTATTAAACTAGAACTGATTAACATAACAACGGCTAAATCAATTATATAAGCCCCTAAACGTTTAAAAAATAATTTATTCATTTTCTTCTCTCCTTTTATATTTTAAAATCATCAATAAAGTCGGCCATAGTCATTTGAGGTTCTTCTTTTTTAACATTTATTTCAGGCTCTTCTTTGATAACTTCTTCTTTAATCTTTTCTTTTAAAGCAACAATAGCTACATCTTGTAAATTATATTTACTAATATTGAAACCAGTTGAAGCAATATCCATAATAGCAATATCACTATTTTTTAAGATATTAATATCACTATCGGCTTTAGTTAAAATTAAATCTCTGGATGTCGTAGCTAAAACATTTAAAACATGATAGACAACTGTTTTATTCTTTTTAAATAGCATATTACCTTTTTTAGCCCGACTATGTTTTTCTAATTCATTTATTTTAACTCTTTTAGCCGTTTTATTGTCGGTAAATATTGTTAAATATTCATATTCGTCATTATAACTAACAAAATTAATTACTTGGTCATCTTTTAAGCTTATAGCTTTAACCCCACTAGCTTTAGCACCACTTATAGGAACTTCGGCACTATTATAATTTAGATAATAACCATTTTTCGTAGCTAAGATAATGTTACCTTTATCTTTAACAACATTAACTAATTCATCATTTTCTTTTAATTTCATTGCGACAATTGGTTTACTACATCTACTAACTTTATAATCAAGCATTTTAGTTCTTTTAATCATACCAAGTTTAGTAGCAAGTATTAAAGTATCATCCTCTTGATAAATATAAGAACTAATTATTTTTTCTTCGGGATTAATCATAATGACATTATTGACGTGTTTACCTAATTCTTTCCATTTACATTCTGGTATTTTATATACGGGAATATATAAATAATTACCAAAATTGGTAAATAAAACTAAATTATCGAGAGTACTACATTCATAAATAGCTTTGATATAATCGCCTGGTTTTAGAGTTGTATCTTCGTTTGAGGAAGCATAACTTTTAGCACTAACCTTTTTTAAATAGCCTTCATTAGTTATAACTACAACAACATTTTCTTTTTGAATTAATTCTTTAACATCTAATTTAATTTCTTGATATTCTTCTTCAATTTGCGTTTTACGTGGAATAGCATATTCCTTTTTAATAATTTTTAATTCTTTTTTCATAACATATTTTAAAGCTTCTTCATCACTTAAAATAGCTTTTAAACCTTCAATTAACTTTTGCAATTTAGCCATTTCTTCTTCTAGTTCTACAACATCAGTATTAGTTAAGCGATATAATTGTAACATTACAATAGCTTTAGCTTGTTCTTCACTAAAAGCAAATTCTTTAACTAAATTAGCTTCAGCATCACTTTTATTTTTACTAGCTCTAATTACTTTAATAACTTCATCTAAAATAGATAAACATTTAATTAAGCCTTCCACAATATGTAATCTTTTTTCATAAGTAGCTAAATCAAATTGACAACGTTTAGTAATAACTTCTTTATCATGAGCAATATAAGCATCAATTATTTCTAAAATACCTAAAGTTTTAGGAACGCGATTAACGATAGCAACCATATTATAACTATAAGATATTTGTAAATCCGTATTTTTATATAAATAATTTAAGATTAAATCAGTATTAGCATTGGCTTTTAAATCAATAACAATTCTTAAACCTTCCCGGTCAGATTCATCTCTAATCTCCGCCATACCATCGATTTTTTTATCTATTCTAATTTGTTCAATTTTTTCAACTAAATTTTTCTTAATAACATCAAAAGGTATTTCTTTAATAATTATTTTTTCTTTACCTTTTTCTTTAACAACTTCAAGTTTAGATTTAACAATTACTTTACCTTTACCAGTTTTAAAAGCTTCTTTAATACCATCAATTCCACAGGCAATACCCCCAGTTGGAAAATCGGGACCTTTGACAATTTCTAAAATACTATCTAATTTACAATTTGGCGAATCAATTCTTTTAATTGTAGCATCAATTATTTCGCCTAAATTATGGGGAGGAATATTCGTAGCATAACCAGCACTTATACCCATTGTCCCATTAACTAAAAGATTAGGAAATTTGGCGGGTAAGACAGTAGGTTCAAGTAGTCGATCATCAAAGTTGGGAGCAAATTTAACAGTATCTTTATCTAAATCACTTAAAAGTTCATTACTTACTTTGGCTAAGCGAGCTTCGGTATAACGATAGGCTGCGGGTGGATCACCATCCATAGAACCATTATTACCTTTCATATCAATTAAACAAGCATTTTGTTTCCAAGATTGGCTCATTCGAACCATGGCATCATAGACGGAAGAATCTCCATGGGGATGATATTTACCTAAAACATCTCCGACAGTCGCGGCACTTTTAATATATTTTTTATCATAGGTATTACCGGCTTTATACATAGCATATAAAATTCTTCTTTGAACAGGTTTTAATCCATCACGAACATCGGGGATGGCTCTATCTTGAATAATCTCTTTAGCATAAGAACCAAAGCGATTGCCCATTATTTCTTCTAAAGCATAATCTTCAATTCTTTTTAAAACATCTGGCATATTATTTCACCCTTTTAATTGTACCAAAAGAAAGTGATAAAGTCTAGTAATTAAAAAAATTATTTCGAAAAAAAATGAACTTATTAGTTCAAAATATATAGTTTTATTTTAGGACTGTTTTTTATTTTTTAACATTATTTATATTAAAATTATCTAGATATATGCTGATAATTTTGAATTTCTAAAATAAGTTCAGTCATTCTCGTTAATAAAGATTTATACTTTTTTTCACGTCCTAATTTTTGGAAATATTCTTTGGAATTAATATTATTAGGGCATTGGTAAATATTAAAAATATAAAATAAAAGCCATAATTCTTCAAAACTGAATTTTTCTTTAATTAAATTTAAATTTTCTAAAAAAAATTTAGCATAAAAATTATCATTGTTTTTTAAAACATCAATTAGAATTGCACTTAAAATATCTGATTTATTAATTTGCTCTAAACTTTCTGTTCTTTCTTTGGATAAGAATTTTTGTAATTCTATTTGACATTTTATAGATAAAGAATAATAACGATTTTTGCCAATTGCAGAAAAATCAAGTAAACTATTTTCGCGTAAAACCTTAATAGTATTAGAAATATTACTTCTGCTTTTATTTAATTTGGCACTTATTTGCATATTAGATAAGCCAGGTTCCTTATATAAAAGCATAATTATTTCTTTAGCATTTTTGGATTTTAAAATTTTAGAAAAGTCAGTCATTATATTTATCCCCATTTCTGGTTAGTTATTATAACATATATTAGTTTAAAAAGCAAATTCTTTTATTTTAATATTCTTTCATTAGGATTAGAATATTCTTTTAAAAAATCTAGAAACATTAAACTAAAGGCTGAAGCTATATCTTGGTTTTTACTGCCATTTAAACAAAAACAAATAGAACAAATATCTTCAATGTTAAATTCTCGATTAAGATTTTGATAAAACTTAATAATAAAAGAGTTATCTTTAAATTCAATAATTAATTTATTAGCATTTTCATAAGGACCATAATCTTCACTTAGCCATGTAAAAGTATTATCTAGGAGAGTTTTAGAATCTACTCTATCACATTTTTGAATAATTTTAAATAAATCTTGCATTTTAGAATATAAATAAACATCTTCTTTAGTAATAACAAAGACATTATCTTCGATATATGGTATCACCAGTAAAAATCTGCACCACCATATTGCATTTGAAAACTAACATTTTGTTCATTAGTTAGAGTAATAATTGAACTTTGATTAGGTTCTTTAATTTGGGTTATTTTCATTTTTTAAATCTCTTTTCTTAAGATATTATAATAACATAAAAAAGCCCTATTAACAAGAAGCTTCTTTATTTTTTTAAGGCTTTTACAAAAGGTTTATCTAAAGATAATTTAATAGCTAGAAAATCCTCAATTCTCTTTAATTCAGTTAAAGAAAGAGTATCTATTAAAGTAAATTTAATTAGTTTTAATAATTTTTTATAGTATACTTCAAGATCTTCCCCTTCTTTTTTGCTTTCTAATAAATTTTCTAATTCTCTTAATTTAATTAGTTTTTCCGAAATATCTTCACAAGTATTTAATTCGGCACTCACAACTTTAATTTCTTCATCTATAGCTAAATTAGAATAAGGGTTAAAGGTTAATATTTCCTCTAAAGCTTTAGCATTACCATTTAAAAGTTTATTTATTAATTCGACTAAATATGGAGGAATATATTCATCATAAGTATATTGATAAACATCTCTAGTTTCTTCAAAATATTCTTTTGTTTCTCCTAAAGGAGTACTTTTAAAGTTTTTAATAATTTCATTAGTAAAACGGGGAGCATAATCACTCTTATATTCTTTGTGCTCAATAAGACTACAATTTTCGATAATTTCTTCTTTTAAATTTTCTAATTCTTTTGGAGAAAAAGTAACTTGATATTTTTCAATTGTGTCTTCATTTTTTTTAAAATAAATCATATTAAAACCTCCATTAAAATTATTATATCATAAATTAAAGAATAGCAAAATGCTAAAAAATAAATTAATTTAAAAAATCGAAAGTAAGATAAGTTTTAAAATAATTTTCTAAATAATCTTTGAGTATTTTCACGCGTAATTCTTTCGATTTTTTCATAGGTACTTTGGCGTATTTCGGCAATTTTTTTAATTATATATTTTATATTGGCTGTTTCATTAATTTTATTTCTCAATGGTTCAGTAGATATATAGGGACTATCTGTTTCGACTAAAAATAAATCTTGATCAACTTGTTTAGCAATGGCAATAGATTTATTAGCATTCTTATAAGTTATTCTACCGGCAAAAGATATATAAAAACCATTTTTTTCTAAGTATTTTAAGGCTTCAAAATCGGGTTGAAAACAATGAAATACACAACCATATTTAGGCTTTTCATATTTTTCAAAAATATTGATTACTAGTTTATTAGAATTATTAGAATGAATAATTACTGGCAGATGTAGCTCATTAGCTATTTTGATTTGTTCTATTAAATATATTTTTTGTTCTTCAAAGTTTTCTTTAGTATTATCTAAACCTATTTCACCAATAGCAACGACATAAGGATTAAGAGCTAATTCATATAAAGCACTTAAATCTTGATTAGCAACATAAAGGATGAATACCTACTGAGGAAAAAAATTTAGGATTTAATTTAGAAATATTTAGTGATTCTTCAGATGTTTTTAAATCTAAACCAACATTAATGACCTTTTCAATTTGGGAATTAGTGTTGATAGCCTCAATAGATTTTTCTTTATTTTTTAAAACTAAGTTGTTGATGTGCATATGAGAATCAATGGCCATTTAATCACCTTCTTTTATATTATTTGGAAAATTTTAATTTTTACTATCAACTTTATTTTTAAGGTGTCGAATTCGACACCTTTAAAGTTTACATTAACTTAGGAAATAATTTTCTTATGATATATAATTATTATAAATTTCTTAATTCATCAATAGCTATCTTTCTTACTTTCTGCATTACTTTTGGAGTTTTTTCTTGCCCAATAAATTCACCAGTAACTATGCCAGGATATTTTGGATATTTTAAGTATTCATCTTCTGCAAATAAACTCCAATTATTTACTCCATATTTAAAGTCCATAGTAATGAAAAACATTAAATCAGAAAATAACAATAAAGTTTTTTCGTCATATAGTTTTTTTAATTGATTAAATTCTGTATCAGTTCCTATTAACATTATCTCTGATTGATTTAGAGGATTTATTATGATAGTTTTATTCTGAACATGTTTATTTAAACAGCAATTTAAATCGATAATATCTTTACCGTTTGCATTTCGGGTTATTATTAAATTGCGATATAAAAAAGCAAATCTATCCATTTCTTTATATTTTGCTAATGATTCCATTAAAATATTTAAATCAAAAGCGGCTAATGGTTGTTCGCAATTTTTAAAAATAAGAAACAAATTAAATATGTCCTCTGTTGATAAATTAGAGTTTCTTTTATTTCGAGCTTCTTCAAAATTTATTATATTTTCCATATTTCCCTCCTGTTTATATTTTAAAATTCGGTTATAAATCCGAGTTAATAGCAATTTGTTATCTCAATAATAGAATAATAACTTTTAATTATTTTGTTTTTCCAAAATATAAGATAATAATACTCCTATAGTTCTTTCTTCATGTATTTGTTTTTCAATACACATTTTAATTATTTCATTATAATTTTTCCAAACAAAGCCCTCAACTATTTCATTTTCTTCCAATTCTTGACCATTCTTTATTATTTTATAATCATTTATTAGGAAATAGTATAGGTCCCATACAATACTAGAACCGGCATGAGATACATGATATAATATGGGATTTTTAATTTTAATTCCAACTTCTTCTTTTACTTCTTTAGTTACTGTATTATATATTGAATCTAGTAATGTATTGTCTTTAACTGATTTTTGATAATCTTCCAAATTGTCAAAGACTTTACCTCCGGGCAATCTATAGTCAAAAGTTTCTAACTCATATCTGTATTCTTTTGATAATAGTATTTCATTTTTATCATTTACTATAATTGCTCTTATTCCCGGAGGTCTTCTAACAAAAAATCTCTTTATATTTCTAGAGCTATTATTAATAGTATAAATTTTTTCTTCCTCTATAAATTCAAAGATTCCATTTTTATATAATGTTTTTTCCAAATGTAATTACCTCCCTAAAAACATTGTTTTTCAACAAACATGTTTGTTTAAATTGAAAATCTAATAATAAATTCAAATGCTTTATCAAGATATTTAAAATAATTATATCATATATATTAAAACTTAAACTAAAAGTTAGAGTTTGATATCAATTTGGTATGGAAATATAGTATTATCCGAAACCTTAGGAATAGTTGATAAATAACTAATCACTAAAATAATAATAACATATATTTTTATTTTTTGAAATATTAATTATGTAATTTATCAAGTAATGATAATTTTTTAATTTTAATATTATTGTCTTTACCGGTTCCTAATTCAATATCTGGTTTAACAGATTTTCCATGAAAATCACTTCCCCCGCTTATTAATAAACCATATTTATTTGCTATCTCTAAATAATAATTCATTACTTCTTTTGAATTACTTGAATGATATACTTCAATACCTTTTAGTCCACAACTAATCATTTCTTTTAATAAGATTAAAAATTCCTTTTCTGATAATTCTAATGATTTTGGATGGGCTAGAACTGGAATGCCACCACTATTTATTATTAGTTCTAAACATTCTTGATATGTTAATTCTTTACTTGTTTGTCTTGTTTTATTATAGGCATCTATCAAATATTTATCAAAAGCATCTTGAGATGTAGTTGCGTATCCATATTTAACACAAAGTTTTGCTAAATCAGGACGACCTAAATTATGATTAGCATTAACTAGTGCTTTTATATCTTCATAAATGAATCTAAGTCCATAATCTCTTTTAATTTGTTCCATTATTGATAAAACTGAATTAAGACTATTGTTTTTTAAGTCTATCATTTTTTTATTTAATGCTTTATTTTTTAAATCAATACCATAACCTAAAATATGCATTCTTCCTTTATCAGCTTTTGCAGATAATTCAATACCATTTATAATTTCTATTCCACTATCTACAATTATATCTTCATTTCTATTAACTTTTTTAATTCCTTCAATAGTATCATGGTCAGTGATAGCAAGTGTTCCAATTCTTTTATCTATTGCTAATCTTATTAACTCTTGAGGTGATAAATCTCCATCTGAATAATTTGTATGCGTATGCATATCTATTATTTTTTTACTTTTCTTATATGGATTAATTACTTTATCTAAATATATTCTATTTAGTGTTTCTATTGCTAAATTATCTTCATATTCTTCCATTTCATAATAATTCTCACCAACTGTTTTTCCCATAATTTATTATCTCCTTAATATTAATTTTTTACTTTCTTCAGCAACTTCTACATTTTCAAAGTATTGTTTTGCTTCTTCTAAATATAATCCTTTATCTTCTTCAGGCCAAAAATGAGTTAACAATAATTTTTGGGCATTAGATTTACTTGCTAAAATACCAGCATCATAAGCAGTCATATGAGTTTTACTATTAGCATTATGTTTTTGTAAAAAGGAGCTTTCACAAATTATTAAATCGGCATCTTTACAAAAATCTACTAAATTACTTATATTAGTTGTGCCTATATCAGAAGTATATATTATTTTAAAATCTTTATTTTGTAATTTAATCATAGATGATTCAATAGTATGTGAGTTGTTATCTGCAAAAATTATATCTAAATCATCAATAAGAAATGAACAATGATTATCTATATCATAATAATCGGAATAACTTTCACAATTTGAAGTAATTGATGCTTTATTAAATCCAATATCATTCTTAGGTAAGTATATCTTTATTTTTTTATCAAGTAGTCCTAAGTTATGATAAACATAGGAAGCATATTGTAAAGCACCTATATCGCCAAAATGGTCTTTATGGTAGTGAGTAATAATTACATTTAAATCTTTCAAATCTTCAGGAAAATTTAATAATCTTGTTATACCATTACCACAATCTAATAATATTTTTTTATCGTTA
>CANQOE010000035.1 GCA_947625315.1 uncultured Bacilli bacterium
ACTTCTCCAGCTTTTATACCTGTTAAAGTGCCATCATCACTTATTGTAGCAATACTTTCTTTATTGGAAGCCCAATATACTTCTTTATTTGTAGCATTACTAGGAGTAATAATGGCTTCTAATTTAATGGTTTCCCCAACTTTTACTTCGCTAGGGCCTTTTATACTTACTTTAGTTACTTCGATGATATTAGATTCTACTTTTACTTCACAAGTTGTAAAAAATTTATTATCTTTGGTTTTAATTAAAATGGTAGCTTTACCAGGACTTAGGGCTTTAATTGTTCCATCATTACTAGGTTTAGCTACTAAACTATTCGAAGTCGTAAATATTAAATTATTTACTTCTATTTCTTGAGGTAATTTAGTAAATTCTAAAGTTATAGTATCACCGACTTTTACTTCATAATAATTTTGACTGATAACAATTTCTTCTTTTTCGGGAACTATTTCTTCCCATTTGGCAATTAATTCTAAATTATCGGTTATATCTTGCGAAAAATCAAATAAAGAATCTTGATAATACCAACCTAAAAATTTATAGCCATCTTTAGTAGGTTCGGGTATATCTTCTAATTTAGTTTTTTCTTTGATAATTATATCTTTAACTAAACTACCACCTTCGCTATTAAATGAGACAACATAACTAATATCTTCTTTAGGCACTTTTTTTAAAAAGAAAAATAAAAGTGTAAGAATAACAACTAAAATAATTAAAACAACGACAGCAATTTTAAGACCTTTTTTAAGTTTCATATATGACACCCTCATAAAATATTATACCATATTTATAAAAAATATTGCTTATCTTTAAGAGTAAGCAATGTAAACTTGTGTAAATTAGCCTTTAAAAGAAGCATCTAAATAGTAGATGGGTCGATTTTCTTCAAAATATTTTTGTTCAAAATCCGTCATAATATTAAAAATCTGGCGCTCATCATGATGTAAATCTAAACTTACAGTATCAAAAATATACCAATAAGCCGAAAGAGTTTCTAAAGAATAAGCAAAGAAACCTTTATTATCCGTTTTTAAAATTATATGTTTATCTCTTTTAAAGACTTTATCATAAAGTTTTAAATAACTCTCATGCGTAAATCTTTTTTTCTCATCGATTCTTTTAGGCCAAGGTTCACTAAAAGTTAAATAGATAGTGGTTATTTCTTTACCAAAAACTTTATCTAATTGACTAGCATCCATATTAATTAATTTTAAATTAGGTAAGTTTTGATTAACTAAACGGTCAACAGCTTTAACCATTTGACTTTCATTAAGTTCAATACCAATAAAATTAATCTTGGGGAATTTTTTAGCCATATTAATAATAAAGTCCCCGCGACCCATACCTAGTTCTAAATGAATAGGATTATTATTGTTAAAGACTATATCCCATTTATTTTTGTAATTAGTAGGATTACTAATTAAATAAGGTGATTTACTAATTATTTTATCAGCATTTTTAATTTTATTATATTCCATAAGTTCCACTTCCAATATGTATTATAATAAATAAATTAGAAAAAAGCAATAAAATAATATCAGAAATATAAGTGTATTTTAAGAAAATTAAACCATAATAGTAATGGTGAAGAATAGTGAATAATTTTAATCAAGAATTAATTAAATTAATTAAGAATGGTGTATCTCCTTTTAATACTTGTCTATATATTAAAGATATTTTAGAAAAAGAAGGTTACGAAGAATTAAAAGAAAATGAAAAATGGCAATTAAAAAATAATAAATATTTTATTGTTCGCAATGATGCTTCAATTATTGCTTTTAATTTAAATAAACATTTAGATAAACAATTTAATATTGTAACAACCCATTTAGATACCCCAACATTTATGATTAAACCTAATCCGGAATTTTATGAAAATAATTATTTAAAACTAAATGTTATGCCTTATGGAGGTATTTTAAATTATGCTTTTATGGATCGGCCTTTAAGTATCGCGGGACGTTTAATCTTAAAGAATAAAAATGGTTTAAAAAAAGAAATTATTGCTTTAAAAGAATGTAGTTGTGTTATTCCTAGTATTGCTATTCATCAAAATGATAAAGCTAATTCTAATTTAGATTTAAATACCCAAATTGATTTAATACCTCTTATTAGTCAAGATAAAAATTATAGCTTAGAAAAATTACTTAAAGATAAGTTAAAGATTAAAGATAAAATATTTGATTATGATTTATTTTTATATAATATGGAAGAACCCCAAATAATAAATGATACTTTTTTATTAGCCCCGAGAATTGATAATTTAAGTTGTACTTATAGTGCTCTAAAAGCTTTTATAAATAACTTTAATGATTCGATAAATATTTTGGCAGTTTTTAATAGTGAAGAAATTGGTTCTAATACTTATGAAGGAGCAGATTCGAATTTTTTAATTGATAGTTTAAAAAGAATTTGTGCATATTTTGATTTAGATTTAAGTGAAAGTTTAGCTAATTCCCTAATTATAAGTGCCGACAATACCCATGCGAGACATCCTAATCACGATGATTTATCTGACCATACAAATACTCCATCTTTAAATGAAGGAATACTTATAACTAGAGAAATTAATGGAACAACAAATGGTTTAACTTCAGCGATATTTAAAGAAATATGTTTAAAAAATAATTTAAAATATTTAGATTATACTTCGCGAAATGATTTTGCAACGGGTTCTACGCAAGCGGGATTATCTTTAAAACATTTAAGTATTAATTCTATAGATGTTGGTTTAGCAATGCTTGCTATGCATTCTTCTTTAGAATTAATTGGTTTAAAAGATATATATGATTTATATTTAGCTTTTAAAGCTTTTTATCAAACAAAGTATCAGATAAAAAATAATAAAATAAATATTAAATAATATATTTAATTAGGTGAAGATATGAATATCTTGGAATATATTAAAATTCATCAAAATGAAGATTTTAAAACCTTTCCCTTTAAAGAAATCGATAATTTAATATTGAGTTTATTAGCTTATTTAGATTTTAACGAGATAGTTCCCCCTTTTAAAGGAATACCTATTACTCTAAAAGAAGCCGCCGAAAAATTAGAAAATAAACCTTCTGTTAATAAAGGTATTTTTATTTCGAATACTTATAAAATGGTAAAATTAATGGCGAAAACTAAAAGATATCAAGATATTAAACTAATTAATTATATGAATATTGTTAATGAAGAAATGCAATTTAAAGCTTTGACTTGTATTATAGATTATACAACTATTTTTGTTGCCTATGGAGGAACTGATACTTCTATTATTGGATGGAAAGAAGATTTTAAAATGGCTTATCTATATCCCGGTATTTCCCAAAGATATGCAACAATTTATTTAAAAAAAGTTATAAAGCCCCATCATAAACTTGTTAGAGTGGGTGGTCATTCTAAAGGGGGTAATTTAGCTATTTGTGCTGTCATGAATGCTCCTTTTTATATACGTCAAAAGGTAAAAAGAATAAGTAATTTTGATGGACCCGGATTCTTAAAAGAACAAGTTGAAAATAAAAAGTATAAACGCATTAGTAATAAAATAACGATGTATATTCCCTCTTATAGCGTAATTGGCATGATTTTATATCACAATATTGAAGTTAGAGTTATTAAAGCAAAAGGTTTGAGTATTTTAAAACACGATGCTTTTAATTGGTTATGTGATGCTCAAAATTTTATTCGTACTAAACAAGATAAACGCAGTTTAGCTCTTAGTTTAAAATTACAAAAAAAATTAGATTCTTTAAGTTTAGAAACCAAAATAAATCTAATTGAAAAAATATTTAATATCTTTCAAGATAATAATATAAAAGATACTAAAGAAATTACTTTAAAAAAGATATATACTTTAATTAAAAGTTTTCATAATTTAGATAGAGAAACTAAAAATCTATTTATAGAATTATTAATTATTTTATTTACTTAAGCTCGAGGATGTGTTTTATTATAAACACTTTTTAATCTCTCACTAGATATATGGGTATATATTTGGGTTGTACTTAAAGAAGAATGCCCTAATAGTTCTCCCACACTGCGAATATCGGCGCCATTATTTAATAAATCAGTAGCATAGGTATGGCGCATAGTATGGGGGGTAACTTTGCCTTTTAAATTGTTTTGAAAAGCATATTTTTTGACAATGTTTTCAATAGTACGAGGCGTTAATTTCCCCTTTTTGCCGACAATAAAATAAGAACTAGGAGTTTCCAAAATAATAGAGCGTACTTCTAAATATTTATTTATAATAGAATTATCTAAAGCTTTAAAAAAGACTAAACGTTCTTTACTTCCTTTACCCATTACCCGAATAGTTTGCTCAGAGAAATCTATATCGGTTAATTTAATATTGCATAATTCACTGACTCTTAAACCCGTCGCATATAAAAATTCTATAATAAATACATTGCGAAATTCCAGAGCATCTAAATTAGAAATATTATTAAATAAGGTATTTGTTTCACTATCTTTTAAAAAATTAGGTAACTTTTTAGCTATTTTCGGGTTTTTTAAATTACGATAAGGATTAGTAGCTAAGTATTTTATTTCAACTAAAAAGTTATAAAAACTACGAACACAACTTAAGTGTAAAGAAGAAGTTTTATTATCATATTTAGAAGATATTAAATAGGCTTTGTATTTTTTAGCTTCATCAGAAGTAATATGTAAAACATTTAAGTTATGAGTTTTTAAAAATTGGGCATAATCTTTTAATATTTGGTTATAAGTATTAATCGTTGAAGATGCATAATTGAGTTCTAAGGCTAAATATTCTAAAAAAGAATTAACTAAACTATTATAATCACTTTTCATCTAAATAAAAATACAACTTTCTTTGATTTAAATAATCAATATTTAAAATATTAGCCATAAACTCTTCATAACTTTTTGCTTGTTTTAAATTAGTAATATCAATACTTTTATTTAAAAAATTATAAATTTTATTTAAGAAATTTTTATCATGATAATTATTTTTTATTAAAGAAGGTAAATCATAAAGATAATCTTTGGTTAAAACAGGCATTTTACGGATTTCCTTTTTTTCATAATAAATAAGAACTAAAGCCATATTGTCATTAACTTCTAAAATATTAGCTTCTTTAATTAAAGCAAATATTTCTTCTTTAGTTTTGGTCTTTGTAAATTTATCTATTTCTTCTAAATTAGTAAAAACATTAGTTATTTTTAAATCGGCTAAATTAAGAGGAAAATAATTATTATGATTAACTTCAACAGCTATATAATATTTATTATCCATAAAATATCAACTCCTTATTATTTATATTTGGGACGCAATACTCTTTTTGGATAGGAATTTTTATAAATTTTAGAATTATTGGATAAGCGTCTAGAAATATCACTAACTTTAACTCTGTCATTTAACATATATTGCGATTTTGTTTTAGTTTTAGTTTCTTTAATTATTGGTTCTTCTACTTTAAACATACTCTATACTCCTTTAATTAATTAAAACTTCTATTGCTAGAAGTTTAAATATTTTTAAATTTATTTAGTTTTTTATCTAGCTACTTTACTAACTAATTTAGCTTGTACAACTAATCTTAATTGATTATTGTAACATGTTGATAAAGTTAGTAAACGATCAGATAAGTCAACACTTTCCCCAAAGTCATAAATACTTCTGCTCAACATAGTATTAATAAATCTTTGATGAGATTCATCAGTTCCAAAATCGGATATTAAATAATATGTTTCATAAGGAACAGTATAAATGGAGAAAATGCGCCAAGTTAAAATATATTTAGAAGTCAATAAGGTAATAGTTCGATTACTATTATTGGTATACCAACTACTTTTAACGGCATTTTTTAAAGTTCCAAACATCGTTGTTTTAAGACTACCATGGCCATAGATAATCGTATTAGCATTTAAATTATCAATATCATTGCGATAATCCATAAATACCCAACCAGCACTATTTTTAGATTTATTAAAAGCATGCGTTAAATAATAATCATTATCACTAGTTTGGACAACTGGATAATTAACATTCGTATTATTGACGTGTAAAAAGGCTACAGTCTCTTTATTAACTTTTTTTAATTCATCAAAATTAACTTCCGATAAAGGTTTATTGATAAAATCATAATAATCATTACCAGTAGATGGTGTTTCTTCAGGTTCTTCAACATTATCCATAAAATAATCATCAGTTCCTTGATCATATTCTTCTTGAGTTGGTTGTTGTTGAGGTTGCTCAGTATTAACAACAGGTTTATCCTCTTCTTTTTTAGGTAATAAAACTACTAATAAAATTACAATAATAGCAATCAAAACTACGACCCCAATGATAAAAGGTAATTTATATTTCATAATAAATTTTTTTAAATCAGCTAAATTTACCTTCTTTTTATTTTCTTCCATAACAATCACTCCTTTATTTATTATAGCATATTAATTTAAATATGGAAACAAAAACTAAATGTTTTTTTTAAAGTTTACTTATTTTAAACGTTGGTTATTTACAAGAGGATTTAAAGTACGTACTTTTACTTTAGGTAAATCAATTGAAGGAATAGCTTCTTTTTTGATAGTGGTAAACTTATTTATTAAATATTTAAGTTCTTTATCTTCTTGAGCTTTTAATAAATTAAATAATTGTTTTTCATTATAATAATATAAATCTTCATATTTTAAATATTGCTTTTTAAGAGCTAACCTAGTAATGTCGGCGAGAAATTGCATCATATAATTATCTTCTTTAGAATGGCAAAATATATTGATATTATCATTAACCTCTAAAACTTTTTGGGCAATACTTAAAGAATTAAAGCCAATTTCTAATTCCCTATCTTCATTTAAAAATAATTGTAAATCATTTACTATAGCCTTAATATCTTCTTTAGTTATGTCTTTAGTCCAACTAATACCTGTTAAAATTAAACCATCTAGACGATCGGCACATAATTTAGGCCGAGGGTTGTCTACAACAGAATATTGTTTAAAATTAATAAGGGCTTCAAGAGCAATTTTATCTTCTTTTAGATAACTAAGTAAATACTTATCTCTTTTTAAGATATATTCTGTGTATTCTTCCGTACTTTCTTGCTTTTCATAATCATTGTTCATATAATCAATAACATGAGAAAAACAAGGCGTAGCAATATCATGAAATAAACCGGCCAAAGAAGCTTCTTTATTTTTGGCCAATTTATAGACTAATAAACACACACTTAAAGAGTGATCAAATCTAGTTATGGGTTCTTTAAAATTATAGATTTCTTTAGAAGCATAATCCATGCCACAAAAATAACTAATATCTTTTAATCTTACTAAAGATGGAACAGTAAAATATTTAAGTAAAAATTGCGGAATATTTAAATAACCTAATTGCTCTAAATAATATTTTAAATACATTCTTTCACCCCCATGGTTTTTAACATGTATATTTATTATAAAAATATAAAAATTTAATTTTTAACCAATTTAAAATTCGAACAATAAAAGTTCAAGTTTGATAAATAATCTAGTACTTATAAAGTAGTTAAAACAATTTTTTAACAAACGAATTTTAGTTACTTTATTTATTGGGTTTTAACTGTTTTATTACTATATCGTTTTCTTTAGTATTACCAATATTTTCATTAATGGTTAAGTCCATTTCACATAATTCTCTATAATTTTCATAAAATGCCAAATCAAAAGGACTATATCTACTACCAGAATGGGTAAAACAAACATTTAAAAAATCATAATGACGACTAATTCTTTTTATGTTTATTGTTATTTTCTCTTCGAGATTATCTAATAACATAATTAAGATATTACCAGTTTCAAAAGGTTCATTATCACTATGCCATTCTATATATTGGCCATTACAAAGGTCTTTAAAATAAGGATGTTCTGATAATTCTTCGTTATATTTCTGGTTTTGTTCCCATAACATTTTTAATTTTTCTTTATTACAAAGAGATTGTTCTCTTTCATTTGTTTGAAATATTTGATGATGGGATAATTTAAAATATAACTTTTGGAATAAATTATATATTGCTCCATCATTTTTACTTATTATAAAGGTTTCATTGGTGCTATCTAAATTATCGATATTTACTAAATTCCAATATAAATCGCCATTTCCTCCAAAAGATATTGTTAAAGTTGTAGATCCTTTGGTCATTTTTAATTCATTAAAACCTAAATAATCTTTTTCTCTAGTTATTTTCATCTTTTTTATTCCCCCAGCTATTTAGTTTATTTAATCTATTTTATGTCAAAAAAATCTTACGTACTTAAGAAAGAGATCCAACAACTTTTTAAATAAAAAAACATTAATCTTTATTTTTGCTTAATACTCTTTCTAATAATAATTGGCGATTTTGCATATCAGCATCTAACCTTTGCTTCATTTGTTCTTCTTGTTGTTGAGCTACTAGAGTATAATTTTTTTTAATTTGATCAACTCTAGAAGAAATAAAAGCTATTTTTAATACTTCTATTTCCTCATCGGAAATATTAGTTAAATCGTTTTCAATTTTATAGGTAATCAATTCGTCAATAAAATATTTAACATAAGAAAATCTCCCATATTTAACACATTGTTCTAAAGTGTGAGTACCAGTGTTTGCCCGATAAAAAGGTATTTCTTTTTCAGTTGTATCATCGGCTAAAATGATTGCCAAACCATTTTTTACAAGGGAATTAGGGTTTGTGCTTTTATTATCAGTGTACCAATTATGTTTATTATCTTCACAAACAACTATTGTCATATTTTTGGTAACTTTAGTTTCTTGCTTATCAAAGGCAAGTACTTCTACTTGGGTTGTATAATATTTTGCTTCTTGATAAAGGTAATTTATTCCTTCAAAGGTTCTTATTAAACTAGCAATAGCATTCCGATACTTTTAGCATTAAAATAGGAATGAGATACTATAAGTTTACAATAAGCATCAATTTTACTATTCTGTATATTTAACTCTTGATATTTTGCTTTACTTAATTCAGCATACTTTAAAATTACTTGTTTTTTGGCTTCATCAATTTGCTCTAGTTCAGTTTGCTTTTCATCTTCTATACTTTTTATTTCAGATATACATTGTTTTTTTGCTTTTCTTAATTTTTGTAATTCTTCATTAAAATCCATAATAAACCTCTTTTCTAGAGTATATTTTACCATAAAGTCTTTAAACTGTCAAATTATATAACTAAACAGGTCGTGTTTTTAAACTACGGGTGTAAATAAAAAAAACATAAAAAAAGAGTGATTAATCTCAAATAATACCTTATAA
>CANQOE010000036.1 GCA_947625315.1 uncultured Bacilli bacterium
ATAATGGAAAGTATGTATCAATTTTTAAAAGAATGGAATGAAAACAATGCGAAGAATGGATTTGAAGAGTATATGGGAGAGAAATTATACAAAGCTCAAACAAGAGGCAAATTAATTGGTAAAAAAGAAGGGAAGTCCCTTGGAAAAGTTGAAGAGAAGAGAAATATAGCCAAAAAAATGTTAGCTAAAAACACATCAGTAGAATATATTACCGAGATTACTGGTTTAAGTAAAAAAGAAATTTTAGCATTATAAGTAAAATATTATTTCTCCTCTTTCTTTTTTTTCTAATTATTGATATAATAAACAAAGAAAAAGAGGGAAATAATGGCAACAAAAGAAAAACTAAAAATAATAATCTATTGTTTTTTTGTATCTTTAGCAATTCTTTTACTTACAAGTAAATGTTCTTTTTTCTACCCTTTTAATGATTGGGTAGATGCCAATGCTTTTTTTACCATGGGCAAAAGCTTAGTTCATGGTCTTGTTCCTTTTCGAGATTTATTTGAACAAAAGGGACCTCTTTTATATGTAATATATGCCCTAGGTTATTTAATGAGTAATACAACCTTCCATGGTATATTTATTCTAGAAATAATCTTTAGTACTTTTAATCTTTACTATAGCTATAAAATAATTAATTTATTTTTAAGTAAAAAAATAAGTTGGATAATTATTCCTTTATATATGACTTTTTTATGTACTTCAACTGCTTTTACCCATGGAGGTAGTGCTGAAGAATTTTGTTTACTATTTATTACTTACAGCCTTTATCAAATGCTCTATCACTTTAAAGTTAAAGATATTACTAATAAAAACTTCTTTTTAATAGGTTTATGTACTAGTTGTGTTTTTCTAATTAAATACACTGTTATTGGTTTCTTCGCGGGTATAATGTTAAGTATCTTTTTAGATTTACTTTTTTCTAAAAAATATCGTCAAGCTTTTAAATGTTGCCTTTATTATTTCCTAGGCTTTATTATTCCTATTATAATAACTATTATTTATTTTGGAATTAATCATGCCCTAAAAGATTTTATAAATGTTTATTTTATAATTAATCTCACGGCTTATTCTCGCGAAACTCTAACTGGTAGTTTCAAATTATTAGAAATATATCGCGGATTTATTGACCATACTTTCTTAAGTGGTATTATGGATTTTATTTTAATAATTTTAGGCTTTATTTTTGTTCCTTTTCTTAAACTAAATAAAAAAGGCAAAATAAGCTTAGTATTTACTTACTTTATTTCTATTTTTACTATTTATTTTGGTTTAAGATTCTATAAATATTATTTATTTCCTCTTCTAATTTTTGGTTTAATATCAATTATTTTAATCTTTAGTTTTCTAAATTATCTTAAAAATCATTTTTCTATATCTTTATCTAATAAAGTCAAAAACATCTTTTTAATAGCGTCCCTTATTATTTCTCTAATTTGTTCTTATAGTTTTGCTAATTATAAAGAAATGCGTTTTACCAATAAAAACAAATTATTCCAATATCAATTTGCTTCAATTATAAATGAAGAAAAAAATCCTACCTTAATTGAAATGGGCTTTGTTGATGCTGGTGTGTATACTACCACGAATATAGTTCCGCATACTTATTATTTTGAAAAACTTAATTTAAATCACGAAATATTCCCCGATAATGTCAATGCTTTTAAAAAATATATTGAAAATAAAGAAAGTACTTTTATTGTTTATTATACTAAATGGTATCAAGCTCGTCTTGAAGAAAATGAACCTCAATTATTTATTAATTATGAATTATTAAAAAAGAAAAAACTTTATTATGATGGCAAAAAATATTATGCTTATCTCTTTAAAATAAAAAGCTAGTAAAATTCAATTATTTACTAACTTTTTTCTTTTTAGATGCATCTTTACTTACAAATCTAACTTTAACACCTTTAACTCTTCCAAATTGTTTTTTTACACCTTCTGGTAAGTTTTTCTTAATAGTTTTCAAGTTTAACACCTCACTTGTCTAAAATATTATATCATTAATAAATTAAAAAATATACTCTAAATTACTTATTTTTCGAAAAATTAAAAACTAATAAATTCTGTAATCTATTAATTTCTTTAAATAATCTTGCTGTAAATTATAAAAAGTGCTAAAATAATATCATTGGAAAGAGAGCATGACTTATGGAACAAATTGAAACTAATAATATAACTGCTTTAGATATTTCTTTATATGTTATTGATAAATTAAGTCAAAATAAAATAAGTATCACAAATATTGAGTTACAATTGATTCTTTATTGCATTTTTAAAGAATTTCTAAAACATAATATAATTGTTTTTAATGATAAATTTGAAGCAACAATATATGGTCCTAAAATAGAAAGTGTATACGATAAATTTCACTATTTTGGTGGTGTTCCCCTTAATATAGTAACTAAACCAAAAGATATTTTAAGCCCCAATGATAAAGCCATAATTGATAAATTTCTTAATGAAGAAAGAAATTTAGATATTTATCAATTAATTAAAGAAGCTAAAGATGATGCTTATAGAATAATCTTTAATTCTTCGAATAATTCAAAAATTATTCCTTTAGAATTAATTAGAGCTTCCATCACTCAAGAAGATAATTTAAAAAATATATCTAAATCTATTTTTCAATTAGCCAACAACATTATTATATACTTAAAAAATAATAAAAATAATGAATTATACAGCCAAACTAATATAATAATCGAAAATTGCCTTAATATGCTCTATGTTTTAATGCTTAATAAAGATACATCAATTAAGAATACTGCTATATCTAAAGAAAAAGAAATAAGTAGTTTATTAAACCAATATAACATTTCTAAAGAATATGCTAGAGTAAAGAAAATAAATTAAGTTAACATTATTATAATTCAATCAAACATTATAAAATAATAAAAAATTATTCTTTAAAATTATAATGTTAAATTATAGAAAAAGAACTACTTGAATTTAAACAAATAGTTCTTTTTAATTATTTTATAACTTTTTTAACAGCTATTCCTAAAGCCCCAAGAGTTAATATACCAATTGTTATCACATTTTGAATATTATCAAAAGTATTAGGAGCTTTATCAATTGTTGCATCTTGAGCTTTTTCATCTACATATGCTATAGCATATTTTGAAAATTTATCTGATTTAAATGTTAAAGATTTTCCATCTTTTGATATTGTTGCATCTAGTCTTTCAACTACACCATTATGTTCTCTTAAAATATAGTATTTTCTATTGTAACCATCTTTTAATTTTGGTAATTCAGGTAATTTTACACTCAAAGTAATTACACTGCTTAACTCTTTCAAATAATGATCAGTATGCCCACTAGCTTTTACAACAATGCTTAAATCTAAATATTCCGCAATTGTTCCATTTTTTATTAAATTTTCAAATTTTGCTAATTCTTCTTTAGTCAATGATTCTTTAGTGATTTCCTTATTTTCTAATACAATTGTTATATCTTGTTTTCCTAACAATGATTTTAATTCGGCATCAGTAGTATTTTCTAATGTTTCTTTTAAGACATTAGAACTACTTTCAGATAATGTTATAACAACATCACCTTTAGAAGTTTCTTCCACAATTATATCATTATTATCACTAGAACTAGTATCTTTAACAAAAGTTACTTTTACTTTTACATCATATGCAGGCATTATGAATGTTCCATCAGTAACTTCAACCTCTTTTACTTCACCATTAAGTTCATATGTAACGCTTATTTTCTCTAACTTATAACCTGAGGCTGGTTCCACATTTACTTTAACATTTTCACCTTCGGCAGCATTTTCATTTACTGTAAAACTACCATTTAGAGTAGCATCTTTTGTAATTTTATGAACTTTTCCAACAACACCACTTTCAGATTGTTGTACTTCACTACCTAGATATACAGAATCAACATCTTTATTAAATGTACCACCTTTAACTTGAATGTCTTTAGTCTCATTTTCTGCATCTTCATATGTTAAAACACTTTTACCATTAGTATTAAAATTACCACCTTCTATAGTAACTTTAGCTTGTCCAGGATAAGAGTCTTCACTATTATCAACAATTACTCCAGTACCACCTGGTAATTTAACACGTTCACCATTTTTCATTGCATCACCAACCTGATAAGTTTCTTCAGGACTACCGTCAGCAATAATATTAGCATTTTCACTAATATTAACTTTACCAGCACGGGCAACAATTCCTAATTTTCCAGTAATAGTACCACCACTAACATTTAAAGTACCATCTTGAGGGTGATATATAGCCGCACTACCAGTACTTTTAATATTACCACCACTTATATTTATTGTTGATTCAAGGGTTGCATTAACATTGCCTTTAGGAGATCCATTACCAGAAATAGCAAAACTTTTAGAAGTAATATTACCGCCAGTAACATCTAACTCTGGCTTTTGACCAAATAAAGCAATACCTCCAGTTATATCTCCTTTATTAATAGTAACTTTAGCACCTGCACCAGCATCGCTAGCATCAGCAATATTATTATGACCAATCATAACTGTTATACTATTTTCAGCATTTTCATTGGCCTTAATTGAACCTCCATTAACTGTTGCTTTACAACCACCATAAGGTACAAATAACGCTGTACTATTTTTTTCATTAGTATTTTCAATAGTACCACCAGTAATATTAAATTCAGCCGCATAATCTTTAGAAACTCCAACTTGAATAGTAGATAAAGTTCCTGAACTTGTTACTTCTCCACCTTCTATTGTTGTAGTACCTTTAACACCTAAAACAGCAACACCATTTTCTGTGCTTTCATTTATAATTTTACCACCTTTTAAAATAAATGAAACACTTGTATCTTTATCTGTTGAACCAACTTGAACTGTTGCTCCAGCATTACCATTTGCTTTAGAAGTAATTGTACCTCCCTCAACTGTTGCATCACCATTTACAAGCAAAATTGCTACACCTTCTGTTTCATTGGTATTTTTTATTGTTCCTTTGTTTACTATTAATGTTCCTTTAAATAGGTTTTCATCAACATTACCAACTAATATAGTAGAACCAGTAGTACTAGTAATATTTCCATCATTTATTACGGTTTCTCCTTGAACAATATTAATCCCAGTTCCTTTAGCTTCATTAGTATTTTCAATAGTTCCACCATTAACTATTAATTCCCCTGATGCCAAAACACTACCGACTTGGACAGCTCCACATTCACCTGTTCCTTCAATAGTACCTTTTTCTAGTGTTATTGTACTATTGTCAGCAATCAAGAATCCACCACAAGTATTTGTAATTTTACCATTTGATTGAGAATCAGTGATTGTTAATTTGACATTTTGTAACTTAATCAAAAGATTATCTGAAACATCACCATTAATTGTATTTCCATTTAAATCTAAAGTAATAGTTTTATTTTGATTAATTTCAATTCGAGATCCATTTATACTATCTTTGTTTAATAAAGTAATTGTTCCATTATCATTAACATCATTAAAAGCATCAGCTAATACATCACAATATTTTTCAATAGTATCTGTTGTAATTTTATAGTTTGCACCACTATCACTATCAGTACATTCAGCAAATACACTTGGAACAAAAATAATACTTGCAACAAATGTGACTAATAACATTAAACTTTTTTTAAAATTCATTTGCTCACCATTATCTGCTTTAACAGATTTTCCTTTCATATCGACATTATAACCCCCCCCAACCAAAATCAAGCTTTATTATTTATTTACAAATTTGTTTACACTGTTTTTTACATTTAGTTAACCATTGCAATTCTTTCTTTATATTATATTAAAAAATTAGATAAATTTTCCTATAACTAATATTACATTAATTATCTAAAAATTTATCTTATAAATATATTTTTCTGACTGATACTAATAACAAGAACTTGTTTTCTATTTATATAAATGTTAAAATATAAACGAAATTATTTAAAGGACTGATAAAGTATGTTTGAACTTATATCTAAATATCAACCAAGTGGTGATCAACCAGAGGCGATAAAAGAATTAGTGGATGGTATTAAAATTGGTAAAAAAGAACAAGTTTTACTAGGGGCAACTGGAACCGGAAAAACTTTTACAATTGCTAATGTTATTGCTCAAGTTAATAAACCAACTTTAGTATTAGCACACAATAAAACTCTAGCAGGACAACTTTATGCCGAATTAGCCGAACTTTTCCCCAACAATCATGTTGATTATTTTGTTTCTTTCTATGATTATTATCAACCCGAAGCTTATGTTCCTCAAAGTGATACATACATTGAAAAAGATAGTTCTATCAATGATGAAATAGATGAAATGCGCAATAAAGCTACAACTGATTTGATTAACCATAAAGATGTAATAATCGTGGCTTCTGTTTCATGTATTTATGGTATTGGCGAAAAAGAAGAATATGAAAAATCTATGTTAGTCTTAAATTTAAATGATAATATTAAACGTAATGAAATTATAAATAGATTAGTTGATATGACTTATGAACGCAATGACTTAGACTTCCATCGGGGAACTTTTCGCAGTCACGGTGATATAATCGATGTTATCCCAGCATCTGAACATGCTCAAGCCATTAGAATTGAATTATTTGGTGATACAATTGACCGCATATCAACATTTGACCCTTTAACAGGCGTTACTATTTCCGATAAAAAAACAGTAATTATCTCACCAGCTACCCAATTTGTTACATCACCAGAAAAATTACAAGAAGCCATTAAAAGAATTGAAGAAGAATTAAAAGAGCGCCTAGCCGTTTTAAAAAGTGAAAATAAACTTTTAGAAGAACAACGTTTAAGAGAAAGAACTAATTATGATTTAGAAATGCTTAAAGAAACTGGTTATTGTAATGGTATTGAAAACTATTCTCGCCATTTAGCTTTAAGAGGTGAAGGTGAAACTCCTACTTGTTTAATTGACTTTTTCCCTGAAGATTTTCTTTTAGTAGTTGATGAATCTCACGTAACTTTACCTCAAGTACGTGGTATGTATAATGGAGACAGAATGCGCAAAATGACTCTTGTTGAATATGGCTTTCGTTTACCTAGTGCTTTAGATAATCGTCCCCTAAACTTTAGCGAATTTGAACAAAAAATCAAACAAGCTATTTATGTATCCGCAACACCTGGAGACTATGAACTTGAACATACTCATAATAAATATGTTGAACAAATAATTAGACCAACTGGTTTACTTGACCCAACTATTGAAGTTAAACCATCAACTGGCCAAATTGATGATATAATTGAACAAATAAGAAAAAGAATTGATCTTAATGAAAGAGTTTTAATTACCACTTTAACTATTAGAATGAGCGAAGAATTAACTAACTATTTAAAAGAACTAGGTATTAAAGTAGCTTATTTACATAGCGAAATTAAAACTTTAGAACGCCTTAAAATAATTCATGATTTACGTTTAGGTATATATGATTGTATTGTAGGTATTAACCTTTTAAGAGAAGGGCTAGATATTCCCGAAGTTAGTTTAATTTGTATAATTGATGCTGATAAACAAGGATTTTTAAGAAGTGAACGTAGTTTAATTCAAACCATTGGTAGATGCGCTAGAAATGCCGAAGGCCATGTTATTATGTATGCTGATACTATGAGTGAAGCAATGGAAGAAGCCATCAAAGAAACTAAACGTCGTCGGCAAATTCAAGAAGAATATAATAAAGAACATAATATAACTCCTAAAACTATTATCAAAGATATAAAAGAAGTCGTATCTAATGAAATTGAAACCAAAGCTAAAAAACCAAAGATGAGTAAAAAAGAAAAAGAAAGTATCATCGATACTTTAGAACAAGAAATGAAAGAGGCTGCTAAAAACCTAGACTTTGAAAGAGCTATGGAATTAAGGGATATCATTCTGGAAATGAAAAAATAAATTATATCATTTACATAAAATAAATTATTAAAAAAAGGAGGATAACCATCATTTGCTAAATACCAAGTGGTTAATGTTATTTATTCAATTTTTGTTACATACTTTTCTTTATTAAGAGCTATTAAAAATTTTTTAAAACTTAATGGATCCATATATTTTATTGCCGATCTCTTACGACTAAAAAAGGAGTTTTAATATTATTTTACTCCATGATTTTAATGTTTTATAAAATTTTTTTCATGTTTTGCACCTATTTAATTATAGCAATTATTAATTTTTTTCTCATAAATATGTGAAAATTAACAAATATCACAAGTAGGAATAGCTTTTAAATTATAATCACTAAACTCTTTTTTGAGATATAAAGGATAGGCAGCTGCTCCAATCATCGCAGCATTATCGGTGCAATAAAGAAGTCTAGGAATTAATAGTTTAGCATTATATTCTTGACATAGTTCTTGCATTTTTTCTTTTAGATAATTATTGGCAGATACGCCTCCCGCGATAACTAGCCTTTTGATGTTTGTTTTTTCAAAAGCTAAACGCACCTTTCTAACTAATTCATCTATAGCTACTTTTTGAAAAGAACATGCTAAATCTGTAAAACGAATAGCATTACCTCTTTGATTCTCGTTATGAACTAAATTAATAATGGCACTTTTAAGGCCACTGTAGGAAAAATTATAAGTATCATCATTTACTGGTTTAGGTAAATCATAAGTATTTTTGCCTTCTTTAGCTAAGCGTTCAACATTAGGCCCTCCGGGATACTTAAGACCTAAAACTCTGGCTACTTTATCAAAAGCTTCCCCAATAGCATCATCTAAAGTTTCGCCTAATTTTTGAAATTCATAATCATTTTGCATAACTAATAATTCAGTATGTCCACCACTGACAACTAAAGCTAAAAGAGGATATTCCATATTATTTTCTAAATTATTAGCATAAATGTGACCTATTAAATGATTGACGGCAATTAAAGGTTTATTATATATTAAACTCAATGTTTTAGCTGCTTCAATACCCACGATTAAACTCCCACTTAAGCCGGGACGATTAGCAACCGCGATGGCATCAATATCCTCTATTTTCATATGGGCTTTTGTCAAAGTTTCTTCTAAAACTAAAGTAATGGCCTCAGTATGCATTCTTGAAGCTATTTCGGGGACAACTCCTCCATATTTAGCGTGGGTATCAATTTGAGTAGCTATAGTTAAACTAACTACTTCTTTGCCATTTTTAACGATAGCCATACTTGTTTCATCACAAGTAGATTCAATAGCTAATATATATGTATC
>CANQOE010000037.1 GCA_947625315.1 uncultured Bacilli bacterium
GTTGTATAATAACAATAGCTTAGCAATAAGTGTATTTTATATATCTACTTGTTGCACTTCAAAAAAAAATTTATCAATATGGGTTAATTTGACTTTTTCTTTAATTTATGGTATTATATATCCCAATTTAAGGAGGTATAGTTATGCCATATACAGAATTAGATGCTCATAAATTAGGTATAAAGGCAGAAGATTTACCTAATATACCCATTGTGGGTTTAAATGTCTTTGATAAAATATGGAATATTAAATTAAATGAAACAACTTTAAATAAAATTAATTTTACCAAAGAACTTTATAGTGATTATTTAAAGGAAATAGAAAGTTTTCCTAAATCAGTTAAAGAAAAATTACTTAAAGATTTTAAAGCCAAAGAAGTAATTGATAATCATACTTTAGAAAGAGAAAATTATTTTGATATTATCAATTATAGTGAAACCCATAATTCTATAGCTTTTAATTATTTATTTAAAAAAACATTTATGGAACAAAAACCTTTAAATGAAAGAATGGTATCTAAAAGTTATGAAATATTAATGCGAGGTACTTCTAATGAAAATGAAATCGGGAAAAATTACCGCAATAGCAACGAACAAGTTGTAGGTTATCAAGATGAAGATAAGTTTGTTGTGCAATTTTTACCAATAAGTTATGAAGAAATAGAATGGGCTTTATCTTATTTTATATCTTATTATAATCAACCCGAAGTTAAAGAAGAAGATTTATTAGTAAAACCTTTTATTATTCATGGTTTAATAGCTACTCTGCAAATGTTTAGAGATGGTAATACGCGTTTTGGAAGAACTTTTCAATATTTAAAACTATTTACTATGACTAATAAATTTTTAGATAAAAATTTAACTTTACCAGCTTTATATTTTTCGAAAAAGTATTTACCTTATCGAAAAGAATATCGGGATTTAATTTATAAATTAGCTATTAAACCCGATAATGATAGTTGGAATGAATGGATTGATTTTAACTTACGAAGAATGCAAGACCAAATATTTTCTAATGAAAGTAGTTTAGCATTAGTTAGAACAAAATAGTTTAACTAGTGCTTTTTTCTTGATGTCTTTTAATTAAGTTTTTAACTTTAATAAAGTGATGATTAACCCCACTTTTACCAATATTATATTCAGTTTCTAAAGAAATAATATCTGCAAGTTCTTTTAAAGATACTTCAGGATACTTTTCCCGATAATCTAAGACTATTTTAGTAGAGTTATCAAGTAAGCTATATAAATCATTAACTTTTAAATATTTAATAGCCTCTAATTGTTTTAAACCGGTTGTAATAGCTTTTTCTTGATTAGCTATTTCACAATTATTTAAACGATTAACCATGTTTTTATGGTCGCGATAAATTCTAATATCTTCAAAATAAAAATAACTTTGAGTGGCATGAAACATTTTAATTAGATCCGCGATAACTTCAGCATTTTTAATATAAACCATAAATTTAGAATTGCGTTTTAAATGTTTAGCTGATATATCTAATTCTTTAAATAAATTAGTTAAATAAACAGCTTCTTTATTCATATTGGTTACAATTTCAAAGTGATAACCAGATGTTGAAGGATCATTAATTGTTCCACTAGCTAAAAATACCCCTTGTAAATAAGCAATCTTTTCTTCCGGAGTAGATAAAAAATAACTTTCAGGTAAGATTTTTTTATTGTTGGAATAAACATTTAAAAATTGTAAAATATATTCTACTTTTTCATTTATTTCTAAGATATATATTTGTTTAATTCGAAATCTTTTTTGATTACGAATAATTATTTTAGGTTGAATATTAAATATTTCTTTAAAACTAGTATAGATATGGCGAGCTATGGAAGCATTTTCGGTAGTAATACTAATATTATTTTTTAAATTAGCAGCGAAACGGACAAAACCTGATAATTCACAAATTTTTTCACTTTCATTGATATTACTATTTTTGGTGATTTCTTCTTTTATTCTTGTCGTGTATGTCATTTTTAACCTCTTTCATTAATATTGAAAAAACTAAATAACCAGTTTTTAAAGAATCATGGCGTAAAGTATTATCTTCAACTGTATATATTTGATCTTTAATAATTTTTACATGCATTTTTTTTAAGTTTTCTTCATCAAGAATTACGGGATCTTTTTGTTCTTCATTAGCATATTTAAGAACTAATTCTTTGGGAATTTTAGCACAATTAGCAATGACAATATCAATGGTGTTTTTACCTAGATATTCATTTAAAACTTTAATATGATTGCTGACTGTAAAATCATCGGTTTCACCTGGTTGAGTTACTAAATTACAAATATATACTTTATGAGCTTTACTACGGCGAATTGCTCTTACAACTTCAGGAACAATAATATTAGGAATAATACTAGTTAGAAGACTTCCGGAAGAAAAAAGAATTAAATCAGCTTCTTTAATAGCTTTAATTACTTCGGGATTAACTTTAACATCTTTAGTATATTTAACTTTAATAATTGGTTTTTTAGATTTTGTTATGTTAGTTTCCCCAATAACTTTTTGATTATCAGATGTTATCCCCATTAATTCGGCATTATCTTCAGTAATAGGCAAAACTTTGCCTTGAACATCTAAAAGATGAGCTAACACAGGAGTAGCTGAAGCAAAAGAACCTTTTTGTTCTAATAAAGCTGTCAGTAAAAGATTTTTAATAGAATGATTGCCTAAACTTTTAGAATTAGTAAAACGATAATTCATTAAATTTAGAATATCACAATCAGCATTACTCATAGCTAGTAAAACTTTGGAAATATCTCCAACCGCGGGAATTTTAAAGTCATGGCGTAATCTTTTAGTAGAACCTCCATTATCTGAAACCGAAACAACCGCGGTTATATCAACAGGAAATAATTTTAAACCTTTTAACATTTGAGAAAGGCCAGAGCCCCCTCCAAAAATAACTATTTTCTTCATAATCATCACTATATATAACTTTACCACAAAAAGTTCAAAAAAAGAACTATTTTAGTTTAAAAATCTAAAATAGTTATCTTTTTATTGAAATTTAATATTTCCTTTTATTATATTATTATTAATAAAACTACGAGTGCCATTAGTATTTATTACGTATTTAGCAGACATTGCATTATAAGAACTAGATGGATCAACGGCATTAATAGTAACAGTTATTTGCCAGCCAACTATACCATTACCAGTATTATTATAAATTGAGTCTACATCATATTTATATTCATAGTAATCTTGAGAGAAGCCCATACTTGCTAGTTCTCTTATAGCATTACTACGGTCTTTATTAATAACAGATGTTACTTGATTATTATTTGAGTTAGGATTCGCGGCACAACCATTATTGATTAAACTAACACTTAAAGTATACGAAGTATTATAATTAGAATCACCATAAGGACAACTTAGCGAACTATTATTGATTACTTCAATTTTAACAGAAGCAGATTTACCTCCCGCGGATGCTGTAATCGTGGCAGTTCCTATTTTTTTGCCAGTTATCACACCATTTTCGACAGTAGCAACAGAATTATCCGAACTTGTCCAAGTAACAGTTTTATCAACAGCACTAGCCGGTCTAACAGTAGCTTTAACAGTTTTACTTTGATTAATTGTCAAATACATTTTTTGATAATTTAAACTAATACTTGTAACTGCTTGGCTTGGAGTTTGAGGTGTATTAGGATTACTTGGATTATTTGGAGTACTAGGATTTTGTTGCCATTTGGCAATTAGAGTTACATCACTAGTAAGAGGTATATCAAAAGTATATAAATTATCATTATAATACCAACCTATAAATTTATAACCATCTTTAGTAGGGTCAGTTGGCCGATTAGCTTTAGCTCCACCTTCAATGGTTTGAGCTTCGATATAGCTTCCTCCATCAGTATCAAATGTTAATTTAAATGGTCCTTCGGCTTCCAAAATAGTTAATTTAGCTACTACAGGGTCAGTTGTATTACCATAATCATCCGTGGCAATTATTTTAATTTCATGTTCGCCAATATCCGTAATATTTTCATAATTAGCATCACTATAATAATTTATTTTACATTCACTAGTTATATCAGTACAACTAGAAATAAAATCTTCTATTTTATAAGAACTATTTAAAGGTAGTTCTAAATCTTTAGTTATTAATAAAGGGGAGGTCGTATCAACAACATTAATATTTACAGTATGTTCTTCATTATTAAGAATTACTTTAACTCCATAAGTATTTATAGCGTTTAAAGTAGCTTTTACACATTCAAAATCATTTATATTATAATTCTCTGAGTCATTTATTTGATCAATTTCTTTGGCAGTACAACTAGTTGTATCATAGCTAGCTTCAAATGCTTCAGGATATTCTATTTTAATTGTGTTAACATCAACATTTTCAAGCTTTTTAAAGTAATCTACAGCTTTAGGAACTTCACTACCAGCCTCTAAAATGATTTCTTTTTTAAATTCATAAACTGGTAACGCAACAATTGGGTGTTTAGAATTATTTTTAGTAGCTAAAATAATAACTATTAATACTACTAATAAAGTTAGAGCACTCAACCCAATAATTAACCATTTAGGATTAAATTTTTGAGATTTCTTTTTAATAAAATTTTCATCAAAAATAAAACGTTTTTTCATAGCTACATCTCCTGTTACTTTAATATTCACTATTTTTATATTAACATAAATTAGCTTTAAATACTAGATTAAAATACGAAAAATTTTTAAAATTAATTGTAAAAGTTTTAAAAATTAGTAAAATAGGAAGATATTAAAATTTATTAGTAATTAATTGTATTATAAAATGCATTATATTTGTTAATATATAAATTACTAATAAGATGTTTTAAAATATGTATTAGATAGGTGGGATAATATGGCTTTTAATTTAAATATAAAAAGAAAAGAAGGAATAACAAAATGTGTGCGTTTTCCTGCAGAATTATTAAAAGAAATAGAAGATTATATAGCTAAAAATGAAGCTACTTTTTCAAGATTTGTAATTGAAGCTTGTAAATATGCCTTAGAAGATATAAAAACCCAAGAGAAAAAGAAAATAAAAAATTAAAAGAGCTAGTTGTTTAGCTCTTTATTTTATTCTTCAGTATCTTTTAAAATTTCTTCTAGTTCTTCTTTAGTCATTTTAGTATAGCCCTTAATACCCTTAATTTTAGCTTGTTCTTTTAATTCTTCTAAAGTAACATCGGGAATATCATCAACTATTTTGCCAGTTTTAACTAAAGAATCAATTTGTTCTTTAGTTAAAGTTTCTCTTTCAACTAGAGAATCGGCAAGAAGATGAACTAGTTTTTCGTTTTCTTTTAATATCTTTTGGGCACTCTTATAACATTCATCAACAATTTTACGAACTTCTTCATCAATTTCGTGAGCAACTTTATCAGAGAAGTTTTGCGTTTTGCCATAATCGCGACCTAAGAAAACACTGTCGGATTTTTGTTCATATTGAATGGGACCTAAATCACTCATACCATATTCGGTAACCATAGAACGAGCAATATTGGTGGCTTTTTTAAAGTCATCAGAAGCTCCTGTAGTTATTTCATTTAAGAACATCTCTTCACTAACTCGGCCACCTAGTAAACCAGTAATTTGAGCAATTAATTCTTTTTTGGTTAAAATAGCAATTTTTTCTTCGCGAGGAAGCATCATGGTATATCCACCGGCGATACCACGTGGAATAATCGTTATTTTATGAACTTCATTAGCATCCTCAAGTTTTAAGCCAATTACCGCATGACCAGCTTCATGAATAGCCACTAAACGTTTTTCTTTATCCGTAATTTTACGACTTACTTTAGCAGGGCCCATTAATACCCGGTCAGTTGCTTCATCAATTTCGTCCATAGTTATAGCTTCTTTATTACGACGAACGGCAAGTAAAGCGGCTTCATTAAGTAAGTTCTCTAAATCGGCTCCGGAAAAACCAGGAGTTCTTAAACTTAAATTGCGCAGATTGACATCTTTACCTAATATTTTATTTTTAGAATGAACTTTAAGAATTGCTTCACGTTCTTGAGAGTCTGGTAAACTAACAGTTACTTGACGGTCAAAACGACCAGGACGAAGTAAAGCTGGGTCTAAGACATCTGGACGGTTAGTCGCGGCCATGATAATTATACCTTCATTTTCACCAAAGCCATCCATTTCGGTTAATAATTGGTTTAGAGTTTGTTCTCTTTCATCATGTCCGCCACCTAAACCAGTTCCTCTTTGACGACCTACAGCATCAATTTCATCGATAAAGATTAAGCATGGAGCACTTCTTTTAGCATCTTTAAACATTTCCCGAACGCGACTTGCCCCAATACCGACGAATAATTCCACAAAATCTGAACCACTTATATAGAAGAATGGAACATTAGCTTCACCCGCAACAGCGCGAGCAAGGAGAGTTTTACCAGTTCCGGGAGGGCCGACAAGTAAAACACCTTTAGGAATACGGGCTCCTAATTTTTGGAATTTCTTTGGATTTTTAAGGAAATCAATTAATTCTTTAACTTCTTCTTTTTCTTCTTTTAAACCAGCAACATCACTAAATTTAGCTTGATGTTTATCATCACTTAATTTAGCCCGACTTTTACCAAAGTCCATAGAACCTTTATTAGTACTAGCTAATTTACTAAATAAAATGTATGAAATAACAACTAAGATAATTAATGGTAAAACTTGAACAATAATATAAAGAATAGTACTAGAACCAGGATCTGATTCTGTTTGATATTCTTTTATTTCATTTACTTTAATATATTCCTCAATAGCTTCAATTTGAGGTTCAATAGCCTTAGCTTCAAAAGTTTCATTTTCTTTATAATCTTTTAATTTACCAGTTAAATAGTAAACACTTTCATTACTTTTAGGCATTATAACTATTTCCGTAACTTCATTTTTAGCTAAAGCCTCTAATAATTCACCAGTAGTTAAATCATTTACTTTGTTAGTTCCTAAATTTAATATAAAGAAAGTAACACCTATTATTATTAATAAAATTAAATAAGGTAAAAAATTACGAAAGGCATTATTTCTTTTAACTTCTTTTATTTTCATATATTTTCCTCCTCATATAAAAGTATTATATCATATATTCCTGTAATTGGAATATCAAATTGTGATTTTTTTACACCACATATCCATAAAATATTATTAGCACTGTCAGTTACAATAGGAATTAAATCCCGTTTTTCTTGAGGTATTTTCGCATCTATTAAGATATCTTTAATCTTTTTAGAACCATTTAAGTTTTTAATAACCATTTTATCCCCAATATGGCGCGAACGAACTATTAAGGGTAATTTTAAATCTTGACTATTAAGTCTTAAACAATAATTGCTTTTTAAATTGCTAGAAGCAACTTTTTTAACTTTACCTAAAGGAGTAATAACTTTTGTTGTTAATTCTAAATTATAATCCTTAATATTTTTAGTTTGGCCAATTTTAAATTTATTATAGCTTTTAATAGCCATAAAATCTTTAGGTAAAGGAACCGAACCATTAGCAATTGAACTTCGTATTAATTTTATTATGGAAGTTGTATTTTTATCACTAACTAAAAATAAGTCGGTAGGATATAAAATACGTAATTCTTCTTCAATTAGTTTTCTTAAAATAAAATCATCAAAACTTTGTAAAGTCGAAATTTCATATTCCCCATTAACTTTATATTTTTGCATTAAACTAGTAACATAATTAGTAATAAAATTATTAGCTAAAGTTAATTCTTGAGAGAATTTGTAAAATTTTTGGTGAACTTGGGGATTTTCTTTTTTTAGAAAAGGTAATAAATATTTGCGATACCTATTGCGGGTATATTCATCAGAATAATTGCTAGCATCCACATAATATTTTAAAGAATGTTCAGCCATATAGTCCTCTATTTCTTTTTTAGTGACACTAAGAAGAGGACGAAGTAATTCATAATTAACCATAGGGATTTCTTTTTGAATGCCAGCATAACCTTTTAGAGAACTACCTCGAACTAAACGCATCATAATTGTTTCGATTAAATCATCACCATGATGAGCCGTCATTAAGTAGTTCGCGTGATATTTTAAAACTAATTTATTTAAAAAAGCATATCTTCTTTGACGCGCATAACTTTCCAAGTTATCTTGATTATATTCTTTTATTTCGTGATATTCATAAATCAAATGATATTTTTTAGCATAACTTTCGACAAATTCCGCTTCTTCTTCACTTTGAAGTCGCAGTTTATGATTAACATGGGCCACAATTAGGGTTAAATTATATTGGTCTTTTAATGTTAAGCATAAATTTAATAAACACATTGAATCAGCCCCACCAGAAGTTGCTAAAATAATAACATCATTGGGTTTTAATTTATTTTTTAAATATTTTAAAACTTCATTCATATCTTTTTTCTCCACGCTTTAATATTTTATCGCATTATGAAAAGAAGTTCAAGTATATTTAGCAAAGAAAAAGAACTAAATTAGCTTGGTTTATTTATTAAACTGCAACTGATTTATATTCTTGACATTTTTCTTCTAATAATTTAAAATTGCAACATCTTCTTTTTATGTTTTCTCTTAATGTATTATTAATATATTTAGAATATAATTTAAAACTGCGATTTAGAACTTCTTGTTTATATTCATTTAACCAAATAAATTGACTTTTTAATAATTCTTGATAATTTTTATCTTTTTTAGAAACATTTTTTGCATTTAAGTCAATTAAAGTATAATTGCCTTCTAATACTGGTAGCATATTATTAAAATTTATGGCTCCTAAAGTTCCGCGGTCAATTTTATAAAAGTCTAGAGTATTGTGCATTTTTAAATGTTTAGGTTTAGGACTAGATAAAGGCGCAAAATATAACATATTTTTAATGTTAAATAATACTCCAACAAAAGGTCGTAGTTCTTTTTTATCTTTATTATAAGGTACTCTTTTATCAAATTTTCTTAAGAAATCGCAATAATTAGTATCTATTTTTACTAATAATAATTTTTGTTCCATAATTTAGCCCCCTTCTTTGGCTTTTTATCTAAATTAATTATATCATAGAAATATACAATATGTCAAACAAAAAAGAACTAGAATAAACTAGTTCCAATATCTTTTTTAGCTCCCGATTTATGGCTGGGTACACCGCTTTTTTAACTCCCGATTTATGGCTGGGTACACCGCTTTTTTAACTCCC
>CANQOE010000038.1 GCA_947625315.1 uncultured Bacilli bacterium
ATTTATTTTATCTTCATAACTCAATTTACTCATATAAAAACCTCGTTTCTATGTCCAAGAAACGGGGTTCATATCATTTTAGTCTCTTTTTGTTATTTAAATAATAACATAATTTAAGTAAATTTCAAAGATCATTTTAAACGATTAGGATATAAAATATTTAATTCGTCTTTTATTTCTATTTTACTTTTATCAATAAAGTTTATTTGAGTTACTTTTACTATGTCCGTATACTTAAATCCTTCAATATTTGGGATATATAAATACGCATTACATAAGCTTTACTTTTAATTTCTACTTCTTCATTATAAATGCTATTCATTTCAATATTGACATACATACCTGGTATTTTTACTAACCCGCATATTCTTATCATAATAATTAAGTTTATCAATTAAAGCTTCACTATTGACTTTAACTTTATTCTTTAAATAGCCTTTAGAATAATTAAAATAACATTTTAAAAAGTCTTCAATAAATTTCGTATTTTTACTAGAACCAAAAATATATTTAAATAAAATATCATCAGTTAAAGGGATAAAATCATCTTTAATAAGAGTTTTCAAAATAAAAATCACCTCCTTCCTTTCAAGTTTTATAGAATAGCACAAGGGGATGTCTAAATATGTCGAACTGTGAGTAAAAGTTTGAGCATTGGTGCTAAATTTTCTTAAATTTTAAAAAAAATCTTGAAATTTTATTTTTTGTTTGCTTAAAAAGATAATTTATGATATAGTATATTTATATTTAAGGAGGCATTAATATGCGTGAATTTACAGAACAAGAACAAGTAAGGAGAGATAAGTTAGCTAAAATAGCCGAATTAGGCATTGACCCATTTGGCCATCGTTATGAAGTTACAGCTTTTTCTTCTGATTTAAAAGATAAATATCAAACTAATACTCATGAAGAATTAGAAGAAATGAATGCTGAAGTTTCTGTTGCGGGTCGGATTATGTTTATTCGTAAAATGGGTAAAGCATCTTTCTTTACTATTAAAGATAAACTAGGTAACATTCAAATTTATATATCTATTAATGATATTGGGGAAGAAGCCTATACCTTATTTAAAAGTGCCGACATTGGTGATATTGTAGGTATTAAAGGTCGGGTTATGAAAACACAAACTGGCGAAATAACCATTAAATGTTTAGAATATACGCATTTAGTTAAATCTCTAAAACCTCTTCCGGAAAAATATCATGGCTTAAGTGATATTGAAGAAAGATTTAGACGCCGTTATGTTGATTTAATTATGAATGATGATGCACGTAAAGTAGCTTTTGCTCGTCCTAAAATAATTCGTTCAATTCAAAATTATTTAGATAATTTAGGTTATGTCGAAGTTGAAACACCTATTTTAGGTACTATTTTAGGTGGTGCGGCGGCTAAACCTTTTATTACGCATCACAATGCTCAAAATATTGATATGTATTTGCGAATTGCGACTGAACTTAATTTAAAAAGGTTATTAGTGGGTGGTATGGATGCTGTCTATGAAATAGGTCGAATCTTTCGTAATGAAGGAATGGATCGTAAACACAATCCCGAATTTACAACTATTGAATTATACAAAGCTTATAGTGATTTAGAAGGTATGATGGATATAACGGAAGGTATAGTATCTAATGCGGCGATGACTTTAAATGGTACATATGAAGTTGATTTTCTAGGCCATCATATAAGTTTAGAACCTGGGTTTAAGAGAGCTCATATGGTTGATTTAATAAAAGAAGTAACTGGTATTGATTTCTTTAAAGTTAAAGATATTAAAGAAGCTTTAGAACTTGCTAAAGAACACAATGTTGAAGTTGAAGACCACTTTACTTATGGTCATATTGTAAATGCTTTTTTTGAAAAATTTGTCGAAGAAACCATTATTGAGCCGACTTTTGTCTTTGGTCATCCTATTGAAGTTAGTCCTTTAGCTAAAAAAGACCCTAAGGACCCTAGATTTACCCAAAGATTTGAATTATTTATTTTAGGTTGTGAATATGCTAATGCTTTTAGTGAATTAAATGACCCAATTGACCAATATGAAAGATTTGAAAATCAATTAAAAGAAAGAGAATTAGGTAATGCTGAAGCTAACGATATGGATATGGACTTTATCGAAGCTTTAGAATATGGTATGCCTCCGGCTGGGGGAATGGGTATGGGAATTGATCGTTTAGTTATGCTTTTAACTGGTAGTGAAACTATTCGGGAAGTTATTTTATTCCCAACAATGAAACCTAGAGAGTAATTTTCACTTATTTTTCACAAAAAATTGTTAATATACTCTTTAAATCCCAAAAAATTGTGATATAATACAAATATTGGAGGAGAAAAAATGCAAAAAAAAGAAAAAAAATATAGTTTACTTAAAGCCATTATTGGTGTAGTTCTTGTTTTAATTGTTTTATCATGGTTAATCCCTGCTGGGGAAATAACATCTTCAGGATATGTTCAACATAACATGATTAGATATGGTTTAAACGATATACCACGAATGCTTTATTCCGGTATTGAGTTTGGTTTACCAAGTTATGTCTTTTTATTAGCTATTGGGGTATTTTATGGAGTACTCTCTAGTACTAAAGGTTATAAACGCCTTGTTGAAATTATTGCTAAAAAATTATCAGCCCATAAAAAAGTAACTCTTGTTGTAACCTCAATTTTAATCGCTTTATTAACAAGTATGGTAACTCAAACTTTTGCGGTTTTAATTTTTATTCCGTTTATCATATCTGTTTTAAAACGCATGAACATTGATAAAATGACTATTTTAATGACTACTTTTGGTTCTATTATTGTTGGTATAATGGGTGCTTTATATGGAACTCAAAATTTACTTGATTTCATCGGTAATTTTGCTAATGATGATCTTGAAGAAACACGAGCTTTACTTGGCAATACAGTTTTAATTAGAATGGGTATTCTAGCTATTGGTTTAGTATTATTCAATTTCTTAACTTTAAATCATTTTAATAAAACCAAGAGTGAAGAAAGTAGTGAAATGTATGAAATAGTTGTTGATGAAGAAAGTAAAAAAGAAAGTATTGTTCCGGTAGTTATAATTGGAATTCTTATTCTTATTTTAGTAATTTTAGGTTATGTTGATTGGGAAGCTAATTTCAACATTCAAGTATTTAATAATTTCCATGATTTTATCGATACTTTAGTCATTCAAACCAGTGGTGAAGAATTTAATATCATAAATAGTATCTTAGGTTCATCTACTTTAGCTTTAGGTACTTGGACAGAATTTGAAATATCTACGGTTTTACTTGTAGCTTCTGGTATTTTAGCTATATGTTATCGTATGAAATTTAATGATTTAGTTAAAAATATTGGTCGGGGTATAAAAGTTATGATTTTACCTATGGCAGTTATTTTTGGGGCTTATGTTATTATGAATGTCCCTAATGCTGTTCAATATCCTTATACGGCAACAATATTCAACTTTGTTTTAACATTAGCTAAAGGCTTTAATGTCGCTACATTCACTTTAGTTAGTTTAATTGCTAATTTCTTAATTACTTATGTACCTTATACTAACTATTTAATGGGTTCTTATTTAGCTACTCAATATGCAACGTTTAATAATCAAATGATTGTTATTTTAAATTCAACTTATGGTCTAGTTCAATTCTTTGCTCCAACAAGTATTATCTTAGGAATTGGTCTTGTAAGTATGAAAGTTAAATATATCGATTGGTTAAAAAATATTTGGAAATTTATCGTTGGTATGTTGATTTGTTTGGTAATTATCTTTGTTTTAATTACAATTTTATAAAAAAGCTACTAATTTTTAGCTTTTTTATTTGTTTTTCTTGAAAAAATGCCAAATATATGATATAATTTTCCCTAGAGGTTGGTGTATACTATGAAAAAAATACGTATATTAGGATTTATTGTATTGAGCTTTATGTTATCTCTTAAAGGAGTTAATGCTGAATGCAGTGTTGATGAACAAGTTGAACTTCAGCGCATAATTGCCAACATAAAAGCTAATTACAATATCGTAACAGAAAGTTATACTCTTGATCAATTAGAGCCCGGCTTTAATCCCCCTGATGGGTTAACTGAAGAAGAAATTGCCAACTATGTCTATAAAAAGGAAGTTATAGAAGTATTAATTAACAATTTAACTGAAAAACTCTATGTTGAAGTTTCTATTAATGGCGAGAAAAATACTTATAATTACAATGATACAGACAACGGGCAAATAATTATTAAACAAGACGATAACACCTCTATTAATAAATATACAATTAGTGTATATGCATCAAGTAATACTGGATGTGAAGGAAATAAGCTAACTACTTTGTATGTTACAACACCACGATATAATTATTTATCAGATTATGCAGCATGTGATGGAATTGAAGAATATTATTTATGTTCTCGTTACGTAACTACAGAAGATATTGGTGAAGGCGAATTCCTAACTAAAACTGCTGATTATCGTGCTAGTAAAGAAAAAGAAGAAAACGAAAAAAATGTAGAAAAAGAAGACAAAGGGGTATTAAAATTTATAAAAGAACATGTTGTAGCAATATCGATTATATCTATTATTGTTATAGCGGGGGTTACAGTGGCAGTTATACTAGTCAAAAAGCAAAGGAGTAGAAAATAATGAAAAAAATTATTAAAAAAATAAGTTTATTACTAATTGCTTTTGGATTTGGTTTTGGCTTATTAAGTAATGCAAAAGCAATAGTAGATCCTTGTCAAGAAGGAGAAAAATATTGTATAAATACTAAAAACAGAGGAATTAGATATTATATGTATGATAATACTAGCAGTACTAAAAATGGGAATTTTTTTGGTGCAACGGCAACAACAAAAAATACTCGTCAATTTACGAATGCAAAATATTATGAATACTATAATACTCTTAACGTTGAACATCATGCTAAATCTAAAAGTGGAGAATATAATGACCAAATATATACTATTTGGCAAGGTTATTATGATAATTATAGCCCTTTATACTGTTTAGATGGAAATTTACCTGGTAATACAACTCTTCATGCTTATCGTCGAGTTGGTTATTCTACGGAAAAACCTGTTCAAGTATTCGACTATTTAATTACTCATATTTTAGTACAATCTAATAAACAAATAATTAACCCTGCAGATAATCATTTATCAACTCAATTTGCCTTAAGAGCAGTTACATATGCTTTTGGCTATTATAGAGATAATAAAGCTGAAGCAAGCATTGATGGGCTTGATGAAATCATTAAAGAAATAAGCGGTATGGTTTATTTGTGGCTACACGATGATAGTGAATTTAAAACAACATATGAAGAACTACGAAACAAGATGAATAGTAAAGGAATTAAAAATCTAAAAGATTATAATTCATATGAAACTATTTATGCTGGTGGTAATGGTGGTTATTTTAAAGATAAAAATGGTGGCAGTGTAGTAAGTAATGCAAAAGCAATGGTTAGATATGCTATGACAGATGCTATTAAATTTGTTGATACGATTGGTGAAACTACAAGTGTTAATCCAAAAAATCCAACTGAAAGTGTTCCAAAAATTACAACTGATGCTACTGGTAATGAAATCGTAACTAAAGAAGTTACTCATACTATTGCTTTAAGTGGTTTAGACAAAAATAATTCAGAACATTCATTAACAATTGATGATCTTGAATTTACTACCATTCAAGGCTTAAAAGATTTATATATTTCTGAAATAAAAATTGGTAATAATGTGATTTACAATGGAAACAGTTCTTTTGATTGGACTAATAGTATGCTTAGAGGAAAAAATCTTTTACAAGAAAATGGTATTGAAATAACCGATGGAACTGTTATGACTATTAAAGTTACTGCTGTTGGTATTAAAAAGAGTAACAATAAAAACGAAGAATTATTATGTACAGATGCTCTTAATTATACTTTAAAAGGCAAATATAATGGAAGCAAAAATGCTTATAATCGTTGGCCAAATACTGTTGTAACTGTTTGGTATGGAGATGCCAGCGCAACTCAACAAAGATATATTGGCATTGAAGATATTGCCAGTTTAGACCAAGAAAATTCTGAAGGAGAAACACCATGGGAAAGCTCTTATAAAATTAATTTAATACCAGCTTGTAGTTGTGATGAATTAAGTAAAGCTTGTATATCTACACACAATATGAATAGTGCTGAATGCAAAGCTTTAGCTACTGCTGATTGTCCTTGTGCCCTAGCGGAAGCTAAATGTTCATTAAATAATGATCAAACAGCTTGTTCATATGTTGCTAATAGCTGTAAATCATGTGAATCAAAATATGTAGGAAATGCTAATTGTTGTGATGCAAATAATGAATATGTAATTGTTTCTAATTCTGATGAAGAAGAAGATAATCAAATAAATATTTATGGTTTAAAAGAAGACGATATTATATCTCCATGCTTTGTTAATATGGTTGATGAACAATGTAAAGAACAAGATGGTAGTTGTACTGATGTTCCTGGAGTATCAGATCAAAATGATAATACTTTTACATCTAATCAATTAAAAGGTAACAAATATTGTACATTATCATGTGAAGAAGATTATGATCTTCAAATGCCATCTGCTAAATTAGTTAATGCTGGTCGTTTCTTCTCATTTAAATCTCGTGTTTCTGGTAGCAAGACATGCTATACTAATACTATTAATCATGGGGAAGTAGGCCAAACTAATAGTTATGCAGATGATATTTACGATATTCAAGTTCAATTAATAGATGCTACAAATAATTATAATTATTGGAATGCTGCTTTAAGCCATATAAATAATATAGTTGAAGTTAGAGGAATGTATACTCCATCAGCATCTATAAATGGCTGCTCTTGTAAATTTGGAGAAAAAATACCTTATGCAATATCTTCAACTACAGGATATTTCAGTTATACAAGATATGATTATACTTCTGCTGATATTAAAATAGCTACTGGTGAAATAAAAGTTCATCCAACTAATGTTACAAATGCTGAGGTTACAAAAAGAACTAATATAATAAGCGATAGTGTAAATGGTACATTACCAAATTCTTGTGGCTTAGTTCCTGACCCATATGATCCAGATTGTTCTGGAAATAATAAAGCAAATTGCAATATGATAAATCAAGAAATTTCATGTGGTTATCAATATATTAATGGAACAGAGTGGACAAAAGGAAATTTAATTGATGAAATAGAAAAACAAGTGGAAATATATTTATCACAAATGCAATTTTGGCAAGAAAAATATAAATCTACAATTGCTGAATATATGGCTTGTAGTACTTCATGGACTAGTGCTATGAGTTATGATCCAACTTTCTATTATGATTATGAAGAACATGATTATATGAAATTATTAGATTCAATTTCCCCACAAACAAGAAATGGTGTAAAAAATATGGAAGAAATTGAAAATAAACCAACAACTGATTCTACACAAGTTTTCTGTAGCGGTAATGTTAATAATAAATATGAGTGTCTAGTACTTCCGTCTAGTACAAATCAACTTAGACAAAGATTTCATACTTATTGTACTCCTGAAGAAGGATGCAAAGACAAAGAGGAATACATTTCTATAAGTAAATATATCAAAAAAACATCAACTATTGATGCGACATATGCTCCAGCAAAATTATTTTATAATATTTATCCAACGGGACGTATAACTGTTGATTCTAATGCTGAGAATTCTACAGTTGTTCAAACAACTGATGGTAAAAATGGTGCTTTACCAGTATCTCTTGAAAGAAAACGTGGTATATATGATTATACAGTAAATGTTACTGACCTTGGTGAATTTTATGATTTAACTTCTGATAATTTAGGTAGATATATTGGTGCAGGTGCAGGTACTCCATTATTAAAAGATATCTTGGTAAATGGTGATATGCCATATGCATGTACTTATTTAGTAAATATTGCTTATCAAGAAAGTGTTGATAAAGTTTTATGTTCAGCTTTAGGCTGTGGAGATAATTGTATGGCCTTCTGTATTGGACCAAACTGTGAAAGTGAGTGCGATGGTGATAATTGTATTGCTAACTGTGTTGGTTTAGGATGTATATATGATGAAGATGCTGGTTCATCATTGTATGAAAGAGTTGTATCTTTAACTAATATGTTCCCTAATGGAACTGATGCATACAACTGGACAGGCAATGGTAATGCCTTAATCGCTGAAAAAGCTAAAACAACTATTGATGAAATACAAGGAAAAGGTGATACAATCTTTGATGAAACTCCAGTCTTTAGTGTTACTATTACCCCTCAAATAGCTCGTTCTATTAAAAATTATAATTCTCAAGTAGAAAATGCTGGTGGTTACGGCAATAGTACTCTTAATTGCTATAAATTAGGCGAATACAATAGAGGTGCTTGCTTTAGTAATTTCCTTACTGATTTAATGGCTGGTGAATATGGAAATGTTAATGCCTCTGGTTCAATTACTGATTCAAGTTATCGTGCTGTTGGCGATGTTTCTGGTGTAAGTGGTTACTTCACTATGTGGGATAAATACACACCAGCAGTAAATGGTGCTGTAGGACCATCATGGAAATAGGAAAAGGAGTGAATAGATAATGCAAAGTTCATATTGGGGCTATTGGTTAATAGCCTTCGGTGTAGGAATAATCGGTTTAATGATTACTGTTAATGGTTTAACTTCTACTACAACCCAAGATTATTTAAGTGTTCGCGAAATTGCCGAAGCTTCTATGTTAGAATCTGTAGATTATGGTTATTATCGTGAATATAATGAAGTTAAAATTAATAAAGAAAAATTTATGGAAGTATTTATTCGTGAAGTATCTAATACTTTAGATAATGATACAGTAAAAGTTAATTTTTACAGTATTTATGAAGCTCCTCCTAAAGTTAGTGTTGAAGTAATAAACAATAGTGGTTCTGGTTATGGCGAAAATGGTTATGACGTTGTAACCAGAGTTAGTGCTATTCTTCAAGTATATGCTGGCGACGGTGGACAAAATTATTAAAATATCATAGATAGAAAGAAGGAATAAAAAATGGGAAATATTATAAATACCTTTAAAAGGTTTTTAGCTAATAAAAACACGGTTACGATTTTAGGTGTGTTACTAGGTTTAGTAGTTTTAATAATCGGTTATAATTATCGTATTAGTAAAGCAGTTGATACTGTA
>CANQOE010000039.1 GCA_947625315.1 uncultured Bacilli bacterium
CCTCCTTTATCTTTTGTTTGGCTATTTTAATTATAACATTTTTTTATTTATCAGTCATTATGTTTAACACAACTTATTAAAAAATAATATTAGGTTTCTAATTCGACAAAATATTTAAGTTAGATAAGTTATAATATACTTGGTGATATTATGGTAATCTATTTAGATTTAGTTTGGGCTATTAATTTTATTTTAGATTTTATGTTACTTTTAACGATTAATGTAGCATTAAAAAGATATACTAAAAGATATCGCTTATTTCTTGGAGCTTTAATGGGGAGTATTTCCCTTATTAGTTTATTTATAGCTTTAAATTATTTAATCTTAACTATATTTAAGTTAATATTAGGACTTTTAATGTGTTTAATAGCTTTTGGTTATAAAAATATAAAATATACATTAGCTAATTTAGTTTATTTATATATGCTTAGTTTTATTTTAGGAGGTTTTTTATACTTTTTAAAAATTAATTATGCTAATTTTAATTATGCTTTCTTATTAGTTATAGCTCAGCTTATTTTATATGTCTTTATTAAGAGTAGTAAAGCTTTAAAAGAGATTAAAAACTATTATTATCAAGTAGAAATAGTATTTAATAAGAATTATTCTTTAAAAGTAAATGGCTTTTTAGATACGGGAAATAGATTAAGAGAACCGCTTAGTAAGAAACCAATTATAATCTTAAATAAGAAACTTATTAAGGGTAAAATAAATATAAGAAGTCCAATGTATGTTCCTTTTAATACTTTAAATAATCATGGTTTATTAGAATGTTTTAAAGTAGATAAAATAATTATTAATAATTGTATATTAAAGAATTATTTAATAGGTTTAAGTAATAGTTCTTTTCATATAAATGGGATAGATTGTTTACTTAATTATCAAATAAAGGAGGATATAAATGTTTAAGAAAATAATAGAATTATTAAAAAAGAAATATAATGAATGTTTCTTTATTGGTTCAACGGATAAACTACCACCTCCCCTTAGTGAAGATGAAGAAAGAGATAATGTCATTAAAGCACAAAGGGGAGATGAAGAAGCACGCAATAGACTGATTGAACATAATTTAAGATTAGTAGTTTTTTTAGCTAAAAAATATGAAAATACAGGATATGATGTTGAAGATTTAGTTAGTATTGGTTCTATAGGTTTAATTAAAGGTATTAATACTTATAAATTAGATAAAAATATTAAACTAGCTACTTATGCTTCACGATGTATATCTAATGAAATCTTAATGTTTTTGCGCAAGAATAAAAAACGAAGAGGGGAAATATCTTTTGAAGATGCCCTAAACTATGATAGTGAAGGAAATGAACTACATTTAGAAGATATTTTAGGAACCGAAATTGATTATGTTCCCAATGAATATGAACAAAAATTAAATAAAGAAATATTAGCTCAAGAAATAACAAATTTAGATAAACGCGAAAAAGAAATAATGACGCTGCGTTATGGCTTAAATAATACTCAAGAATATACTCAAAAAGAAGTCGCGGAAAAATTAGGAATTTCGCAAAGTTATATTTCCCGAATTGAGAAAAAAGTTATTAAAAGATTAAAACAAACAATGAAAATAACTTAAATTGATAATGATAAGAACCTCGTTTCTTGGATGGAGAAGCGGGGTTTTTAAATTAAAAAGATACTAACTTTTTTTAGTTAGTATCAGTTGAATTATTATCTAAATCTGTATCATTATCGGTATCAGTATCTTCATCATCATCTAATCCCGAGTAGGTATAATCTTTGGCCGTAATTTTTAAGCCCGAACTTTTATTATTTTTAAAGATACTATAAGCGGATCGTACAACAAAGGTATAACTACTTTGAGGATTAATAATTGAATAAGTAAAGTTGGTATTTTGGGTGTATCCTAAAACTACTTCTTGTTTGGTGGTATTATTAACTAGAGAAACTTCATAACCTAAAGTACCTATATTATTAGTATTGTATTCTAAACGTTTTTGATAATAAGTTGATTTGTAACGCTCATAAAAGCGCCCATAATAATCATTGAATAATTTTTCGATCGCGGTTTGGTCAATTGCTTCAGGAGTATCAATAGCTTCCCAACTTAAATTAATTGTTAAACCATTTAAAGTAGCTTTACCCTTAGTAGGATTTTCTAATTGACTAAAACGATTTGATTCTTCACTAGGTTCATAACCACTGGCATAATATTCACTAACTTTTAAACTGCTTGGAGTATAAGCACTAGCAAGTTTAGTTGGGTATGTTTCTTTTTCGACAGTAACTTTGACAACTCCGACATCTGAAGCACTTCCTAAACTATCTTTAAAACGAGAATTAGTTTCATAAATTTTAGGAGCTACAGCATTCATAATGGCTTTACGAGCAACAGCACCTCCATCGGTATAGACTTGACCATCTAAAAGAGAATCATAACCATACCATAGAGCAATTACATAATCAGGTGAATAAGTAATATTCCAGTGGTCAGGAGTTGTATAATCTTTAATTCCTAATTTATCTGCAGATTCTTTATCAATAGTAGTTGTTCCACCTTTCGCGGCAATATCAGTACCACTTATTCTAAATGAACCACCTACATTGGCTTCTCCGCCACTGACTAACATATCAGTAATCATCCAAGCTGTTTGTTCACTCATAACTTTCGTTCTTTCAACTTTATGAGTATAGGTTTCATCGGTTTCTAAATAAACTATTTTGGTAAAAGCATAAGGTTCAATGAAATAACCTCCACGAGCAAATGCTCCATAGGCTGCGCTAAATTCCAAAGGACTAGCACAGTTTACGCCGCCAATCGCGGCTGATTCATATAAGTTTTCGCCATAATCTATTCCTAAACTATGAACAAAATCGGCAATTTTATCTAAACCAACTTCTTTTTGAACTTGTTGGAAAGCTTGAACAGCGGGAATATTTTTAGATTCGATTAAAGCTCGACGCATTGTAACCCAGCCATCATGTCTATAATCGGCATTACGAACGGGAGTACCATTGGAGAAAGTCCAAGTTTGGTCTAAGAATAATGTTCCAGTGGAACCATGAAGATATTCTAAGTAAGGACCATAATCGAAGATTGGCTTGGCTGTTGAACCAGGTTGTTCACTAACTCCTAATGGTTTACCATCAGAATTAACATATTCTTTTCCGACGGCTCTATTTATTCCTCGAGGAGCATAATTTCTTCCCGGTGATAAAGCTAGAATAGAACCATCTTTAACACTAGTAATAGCTAAGCCATATTGAATTTTATCATCTTTAAATTTATATAAATCACCTTGTTCCAAATCAATTAAAACATCTTGTTTTTTTACATCAAGCGTCGTATATATGGCCATTGGAACAGTATAAGGGTCATCTCCAGTTTCTTCTTTAACGGCCCATCTTAAATAATCGATAAATGATTGATATTGATTAGTAGTTTCTTCTTTACTTCTATCGACTAATAAACTTTCGACTGGAATACTTTCGGCAAATTCTTTTTGTTCTTCCGTAATATAACCATGTCTTACCATTAAACTTAAAACAGTAGAACGTCTTTGACTTGCTGCTTCGGGATGATTATAAGGATTATAACTACCAGGAGCATTAAATATTCCTACTAAAAGAGAAGCTTCGGCTAAAGTTAAATCGGATACAGATTTACCAAAGAAATATTGGCTACCCATTTCCACACCATTAATAGATTCGAAATTAGTAGAACCACTTCCTAACCATTGACTATTGACATAAAACTCAATTATTTCTTCTTTAGTATAAACTGATTCTAATTTAAATACGGCCATATAGATATCAGTAAATTTTCTTATAATACCTTTAATACCCGAAGAATCTATTGTTCCATCAGCATTAGTGTTAAAAGTATTTTTAATAACTTGCATGGAAAGAGTAGAAGCTCCACCTGCATCACTATTACCTTTTAATTGGCCTAATGAAGCTTTAAAGAAACGTGCAGCATCAAAGCCATTATGTTGGAAGAACCGAGAATCTTCAGTAGCTACTAAAGCATCGACAAATACTTGAGGTAATTCATCATATGTAACTAGTTCGGCATTTTTTTCCCCAATGCGGGCTATTTCGGTTATCCCATCATTGGCATAGATAACTGTCGCATTTTTAGTATAAAGTTTCTTGGGGACAAATTCCGGAGAAGTAATAATAATATATAAAGCAAAAGCTAAAATTAGCGAAGCTAGGGCTATACCTCCAATTAAAAAGATAGATAAGACTAAATTTTTAATAGATTTTTTCTTCTTTGGTTTATTTTCTTTATTTCTTTTAAATTTTATTGGCATTTTAAATCAACTCCTTATAGGCAATGTCTATTCCTTTTATATATTCTAAACCTTTTAAACTATAATTTAATTTTGTTCCTAAAGTTTCAATAACATCTAGAGGAATACTTTTTCGGTCATTATTTTCAAGGAAAGAAATTAAATCTTCACCTTTAAATAAATAATATTCATTATTAATATAAATAATTAAGAAAACTATTCCTTGATGTCTAATTACATTTCTAATATGTTTTATTTGATGAGGATGGATATTACTCAAAGGAAAAGAAGTTGTTGATTTTGTAACTTTAGCATCAAATTCAATATATTTTCCTTTGTATACTCCATTATAATCAAGGGTTGAAGGTTCTTTGAAATAACCTTTTTTAATAACCATTCTTTCATAATCTACTTCGACAATTCCAATTGGGGTAGGTTTTTTATAAATAACGGCAATATCATTATCTAAATAATATTTACAAGCTTCATTAATGATATTTTCTAAGTCCATACCACGATTAGAATAGTTTATTTCTTTTTTATAAACTTTATTAATTTTGTTAGGATATTTCAATTTTTTCACCCTAAGTATAATTATACTATATTTAGATAATAATATCTAGTTAGAAATATTATTTTCTAATTTTTTTTGTGAAGTTTTGTCGAAATAAAAGAAGTTTAATGCAATTAAAAAGAAGATGTGATATATTAAGACTGGTGATAAGAATGAAAAATGAATTATTAATTGAAGATGTAATTAGTTTATTAGATGAAATAATCTTAGAATATAATTACCAGTTATTTTTAAAAAATAATGATTTTAAGTTTCCAAATAAGTAAATATATGGTAAAATATTTTTAAGAGGTTGATAGATTTGAAAAAAGAAAAAAAAGATAAAAAACCTTTAATTTTAGGAATTATTTTAATAGTTTTAGTTTTGGGTATTTTATTGTTTGTTTACTTTACCCATGAAGATATTTCCCTAAAGGCTCGGTGTCGTAAAGCAGTTTGTAATGAAAACTATACTATTTGTTATGATTATTATTTAGATAAAGAAGGAAATACAATAATAACCTGGCGAGGTAATTGCAGTGTTTTAAAATAAACTTGTGTTAAGGAACTTGTATTTTCCTTCTTTTTTTGATAAAATAAAATATGCAAAGGAAAGAGAAGGCGATTTATGCGTTATTTAGGCTTAGATTTAGGTACAAAAACAATTGGCGTAGCTCTTAGTGATAAAACAAGAACTATTGCTAATCCTCTAAAGGTTATTCGGTTTAAAGAAGGCGATTATGAGGATGCTTTAAATCAAGTAATAGAGTTAACTAAAGAATACGATATTGGCAAAATTATTTTAGGAATGCCTAAAAATATGAATAATTCTCTAGGTTTTGCTAGCCAAAGAAGCTTAAATTTTAAAGATTTATTAATGGCGAAAACTAATATACCTATCTACTTAGTAGATGAAAGATTAACGACTTTAGAAGCCCAAAACATTTTGTTAAGCTTTGATTTATCGCGAGGGAAACGCAAAAAAGTTATTGATGGGGTATCCGCTATGTTAATATTAGATACTTATTTAAAAATGGAAGGTGAAAAAAGTGAAGGAAGAAATTAAAACATTTAAAATTGTCGATAAAGATAAAAAAGAAACTGAATATGAAGTTTTATTTACTTTTGATAATGCGAAAACTAATAAAAGTTATATAATTTTTACCGATAATAAAAAAGATAAAGAAGGAAATATATATACTTATGCCGCAACATATACCCTAAAAGATACAAAATTAGAATTAAATGAAATAGCTAGTCAAGAAGAATGGGATGTTGTTGAAAGTATTTTAAGTCAAATTGAACAAAAAATTGAAGAATAAAGAGGTATTATGAAAAAAAGAGTTATTATTGTCCTAGGTTTAGTATTGGTATTTATAGCTTTAAGTATTGGTTTATATAACTATGGATTAACTTGTGTAGATAAAAAAAGTACCCAAAAAATTGATTTTGTGGTTCATAATGGAGATAGTAAAATCGATATAGTTAATAATTTAAAAGACCAAAAATTAGTTAAAAGTAAATTAGCTTTATATATTTATGTATTATTTAATCGTTCATTAAATTTACAAGCCGGAACTTATACTTTAGCTCCTAATATGAGTGCTAAAGAAATATTTAAAAAGATTGATGCGGGCGATATAAAACAAGAACTAAATGTTATGAATATTAAATTTATTGAAGGTAAAAGAATTACCGATTATGTTAAAGAAATAGCTAAGACTCTTAATGTTGAAGAACAAGAAATTTATGATTTATTAAGTAATCAAGAATATTTACAAAGTTTAATTAATGATTATTGGTTTATAAATGAAGATATATTAGATGAAGATATTTATTATCCTTTAGAAGGTTATTTATTTGCTTCTACTTATGAAATATATAAAGATAGTTCTGTTAAAGATGTCTTAAAAAAGATGTTAGATGGTATGGGTAAAGTATTAGAACCTCTAAAAAAAGATATTGAAGAATCTAATTATAGTGTTCATGAAATTTTGACAATGGCTTCTATTGTGGAATTAGAAGGTGCTAATAGTGATGATCGAGAAGGAGTAGCCGGAGTATTTTATAATCGTTTAAATATTGGAGAAGGTTTAGGAAGCGATGTAACAACATATTATGCCGCGCAAAAAGATTTTAGTGAAAATATTGTCAATGATTTAAGTAATTGTAATAATGGTTATAATACGCGCAATGGGTGTAATGTTGGAAAACTTCCAGTCGGACCAATTAGTAGTCCTTCTTTAGCTTCAATTAAAGCCGCTTTATATCCAAGTAAACACGATTATTATTATTTTGTTGCCGATGTAAATCAAAAAACATATTTTATGAAAACTTATAGTGAACATGAAGCTAAAGTTAAGGAACTTAAAACAGCTGGTCTTTGGCCAGAGTAATTGAAAAGGAAAGTGTTAGGAATGAAACAAAATATTTTAGATATGGAAAGTTATGCTTTAGAACATAATGTACCCATAATTGAAAAAGATTCCATTGCTTTTATTATGAAATATATTAAAGCCCATAATATTCAAAATATTTTGGAAATAGGAAGTGCTATTGGGTATTCAGCTATTTTAATGGCTTCGACTAATCCCGATGTAACAGTAACGACTATTGAACGCGATGAAACACGTTATATGGAATGTTTAAAAAATGTTAAGAAATGTAATTTTGAAAATAAAATTAATGTTGTTTTTCAAGATGCTTTGGAAGTTAATTTAAGTAATGTCAATTATGATATGATATTTATTGATGCGGCAAAAGCGCAAAATACTAAATTTTTTGAAAAATTCAAATATTTTTTGAAACCAAATGGTGTTATTATTACCGATAATATTAATTTTCATGGCTTAAAAGGAAATAGTCAAGAAATTGAAAGTAAAAATTTACGGTCTTTAGTTTCTAAAATTGAAGAATATGTAGAATTTTTAAAAGAAAATAAAGAGTTTGAAACAAACTTTTATGATATTGGCGATGGTTTAGCAGTGAGTATTAAAAAAGATGAAAAATAATTATTTATTATTGGTTGATGACCCTCAAAAATTAGAAGTTTTAAAACAAAATAAAACCTCTAATATAACCTTTTTGTTACCTTTAGAGGGTTTTAGTGTGGGTTTTAACTATTATTTTAAATTAGATGAAATAAAAGAGGAAGCTTATATCTTTTTAAATAGAATTTTAGATAATAAGGGTATAGAGGAATTTAAAACTTTAATTAAAGATTTACCAACTAATATTAAAGGAATTGTCTTTGATGATTTAGGTATATTAAATGTTTTAAATAATAATGATTTAAAGATAAAGAAAATATTATTTTTAAACCATTTTAATTGTAATTATGCCAGTATTAATATATTTTTAAACTTTGTTGATAGTGTTGTAGTAAGCTATGATATTACTATTAAAGAAATAGAAGAAATATTAGCTAAAGCTAAAAAGCCTTTAGTTTTATATACTTTTGGGTTAGTTAGTATTATGTATTCACGTCGCCTTTTAATTAGTAATTATAATACTTATTTTCAAACTAATGAAGCTAAAACTTCTATTTTAAAAGAACCAATAACTAATCAAAAATTTCATATTTTAGAAAATGAATATGGAACGGTCATTTATCCTAAAGAACCAATGAATGCTTTAGAATTAAGAGAAAAAGATAATGTTTTATTTAATTTAATTAATACTTCGTTTATAAATATAGAAGATATTTTTGAAATAATTCAAGATACAACTAATTTAAAGAATAAATATCCTTATGAATATTTAAGTCAAAAAGAAACACGAATTAAAGCAAAGGAGGAAGAATAATGGAATTACTTGCTCCCTCAGGGTCTTTAGAACGGTTAAAAATTGCCTGTTTATATGGGGCTGATGCTATTTATATTGGAGGATATAAATATTCACTAAGGGCTAATGCCCAAAATTTTAGTAAAGAAGAGTTAAAAGAAGCAGTAGAATTTGCTCATAAACTAAATAAACGCGTCCATGTAACAGTTAATATTGTTATGCATAATCAAGAATTAGATGGTTTAGAAGAATATTTAAAAGAATTAGCAAGTATTAAAGTTGATGCTATTATTGCTAGTGATATTATTGTTATTGCTTTAATTAATAAATTAAAACTGCCTTTAGAAATTCATTTATCAACCCAAAGTTCAACGCTTAATTATGAAGCCGCATTATTTTATCAAGCACTAGGTGTTAAAAGGGTAGTTTTAGCTAGGGAAGCTTCAAAAGAAGATATTAAAATTATTAAAGAAAAAACCAGTTTAGATATCGAATGCTTTATTCAAGGGG
>CANQOE010000040.1 GCA_947625315.1 uncultured Bacilli bacterium
AAAAAATCTTAAATGGTAGGACATAAGAAATCTAACACTCCAAACTTACTATACTATAAAATTGGGTAAGATGCAAGGAAAAGTTTTTAGCCATTAAAAAACCCTCATTTCTAAATAATGAGGATATTTTTAACTTTCTTTGTTTTTGCCAAATATTTCTAATAATCTTAAGAAAATATTAATAAAGTCTAAATATAATTGGAATGCGCCATAGATAGCCAGATTTTCTGTTTCAATATCGAGAAAAGCAAAGTTTTTAATTTTTTGAATATCATAAGCAGTGTAAATAAAGAAAACAACTAAACCAATAATATTAATAACTAAATTAAAGGTATCATTACCAATAAATATATTGATAATAGACATAATTATTATGGCTAAAAGTAACATTAATAAAATAATTCCAATTCTACTTAAATCTATTTTTGTGAAATAGCCAAATAAACCAAATAAAGCAAAAACTATCGCGGCCACAAGAAAGATATAAATTATACTACCTATTTCAAATGTTAAAAAAATAGTAGAAAAAGTTAAACCACTTACAAAAGAATAAAGTAAAAAGCATATTTTCGCGGTGGTTGGATGCATTTTTTTAATTCTGGCTGTAAAGAATATTACTAGTGCTAATTCCACAATTAATAAAACTATTAGTAAAGCTGAATTTAATACTGCTTCTACCATATTAGGATTAGTAGAAACTATAAAACCAGTAACAAACGTTACGATTAAACCTACAAACATCCATAAAAATGATTTAGATAAAGTTTTATCCATAAGTTTTCCTCCTTTATATATTTTATTATAGCACATATTTATTATGTAGTAAATGAATTATTTTTATTTAATCTTTGATAAGAATAGTGCCAAAATAAAGTTAAGATAATTATTAAAAAAATAATTAATACTTGTAAAATTAGTGCTATAGGGAAGTATTTTAAAAAGGGTAAAGTTTCAATAATAAATGGAGGGATATTATTAGAAAAGAAGTAATTAGTATGAAAGTAATAATTAAATATTTTTATAAATATATTAAGAATATTTAAAGTTAGATAAAGTTTAATAAGATTTCTAAGTTTTATTTTTAAAGGGTACATATAAAATAAAAGAAGTCCGGCGATAACTAATAAATGATGAGATATTAAGTATAAATAAAAATTAAATGATTCTAGAATAGTTGGAACATCAAAGAAAATAATCGCGGGTATGGGTCCTAAAAAAGCTAAATAATAAATATAAATATAAAGTTTTCTTTGATTAAATAATATAACAAAAATATAAAAGTAATTAGATAAATAACATAAATGGAGAGGTAACATAGTTTGAAAATCAAAGTTGTGATAATAAAAACTTGATAGATATAAAGTTAACATATTAATTAAAAAAATAATTGCTAATATTTTTAAAATAGTTTGTTTAGTATTATCTGATAATTTATTTATTTTTTTAGCTTTAAGACTAATAATAAAACAAATAATAAATAAAATTAAAATTAAGGAAATATGAAATAAACCAAAATGACGAAAGGGAAAAGTAATTTTTTCGTCAATAAAAAATTCTTTTAAGCTCATAATAAAGTTTATGAAACTTAAAAGAATTAATTAATACTTTAAACATTAAAACGGAAATAGACAATATCGCCATCTTGCATTAAGTAATCTTTACCTTCTAATCGAAGTTTACCAGCTTCTTTTACTTTGGCTTCACTACCTAAAGTTTCTAAATCATTAAAACTAGTAACTTCGGCTTTAATAAAGCCTCGGGCAATATCACTATGGATTAAACCAGCACATTCTTTAGCCGTCATTCCTACTTTAAAAGTCCAAGCTCGACATTCATCAGGACCACTGGTAAAGAAAGTTTGTAATCCTAAAAGATTATAAGTAGCAAATATTAATTTAGTTAAACCACTTTCATTAATACCTAAATCTTTTAAGAAAACTTTTTTATCATCATCACTTAATTCAGATAATTCCGATTCAATTTTAGCACACATTGTAATTACCCCACTATGTTCTAAAGCAGCATATTCTTTAACTTGTTTAGTATAATTATTATCGCTTTGCGCTAAATCATTCTCGGAAATATTAGCACAATAAATTAAAGGTTTTAATGTAATAAAGTTAAAAGAACGAATTAAAGCTAATTCATCAGGTGTAAATTCTACTAATCTTAAAGGTTTATTTTGTTCTAAAGCAGTTTTAGCTTTAGTTAAGACATCTACTTCTAATAAACTTTCTTTATCTTTGGAAGTTTGAGCTTTCTTAATTATTTTAATTAAACGATTATCAATTATTTCTAAATCCGCGAGAATTAGTTCAACATTGATTATTTCAATATCGCGAATAGGGTCTGTTTTACCTTCAACATGGGTAATGTTAGCATCATCAAAACAGCGAACGACTTCCACGATGGCATCAACTTCCCGAATATGACTTAAAAATTTATTGCCTAAACCTTCCCCATGAGAAGCACCTTTAACTAAGCCCGCAATATCGGTAAATTCAAAAGTTGTTGGGACAGTATTTTTAGGTAAATACATATTTTCTAGAAAAGTTAAACGTTCATCCGGAACAGTTACTGTACCAACATTTGGGTCAATCGTGGCAAAAGGGTAATTGGCTGCCAGAATATTTTGTTTAGTTATGGCATTAAATAGAGTTGATTTACCAACATTGGGTAAACCAATAATCCCTGCTTTTAAACTCATCTAAATCACTTCCAATTTCGTAAAATTATTATATCATGAGCAATTTATTTTGTAAATAAAAGATACTATTTTTTCATAATAGTATCAATTACTTGTCTAATAATCATTTGGTCTTCATTAGTTTCTAAAGGTCTTAAAACTTTTTCATTATTAACTAGGGTATAAAGGCTTGCAAATACTTGAAGTTTATTAGTATTATCTCTTTGATTATTGGTATAAATGATATAATTTTTTTGGGTATTATCATCAGTATAAGTAGCAATTACCTCATATGCTTGATTATTAACGACTATTTTGGTTGTATTTGGCATAATTGTAATAAGCCTCCTTTATTATTTCTTCTAAATAATTACCTTTATCTAATAGGCTGGCTGCTTCTTTAGATAAACCAATATATTTGGTAATATCTTGAGCATTAAGACTGTAGCGATTTCCTTCGGGAGTTTCTTCAACATACACGGGATTAGTCGAAGTATTATTAATTGAATAAAGGAGATAATCTTTAGGTAGAAAGAAAACATCGCCATCTAAAATATAAGAAGAAGCAGGTGTTAAATCTTTAGTAATTGTACTATCTTTAGCCATAATGCGTTTTTTTAAGTCTTGATAAGCTTTAAGAGCTTGCCAATATTCTTCTTTAAGAGCAATACATCCCGCATAACTACAAGGATTAACACTTCCTTCATTGTTGCGATAATAACCAGCATCAATGACATAATAATTATTTTCGGTTGCTTGATATGTAGTTCTTGTGGGAATAACATAATTTTTATCTACTTCATAAGGAATATAACCTAAAGGCCAACTAAAGCGATTATCAGTTTCTTTAGGACCATTTACATAACTTATGGGAGCAGTTATATATGGGTCAGTATTTAAAATCTCATAACTTAAATTAGTTAATATTTTATAACCATTTTCTAAATTAACGGTATATTTAATATCGGTTACTTCAACAGGTTCTAAAAGTTCTTTTGGAACTTTTGGTTGATTATTAATAGTACAACCACTTAAAGAAATAGCTAAAACTAAAGAAGTAGAATATATGGCAATATTTTTAGGATTAATCATTTTTGTTACCTCTTTTCCTCTATTATAATTATAACATTAAGGAGGGATGACTGCAATTAAAATATTTAAAGTTAATAAAAAAAGTATATTGCCTTTTAACAATATACTAAAGATGAACTACCCCTCTAATACCTATTGGTAAACCAATAATATACCAAAGAATTAATATTCCTAATAAGATCAAACCAATTATAATACTATAAGGTAATTGATATTTTAAAGTTTTAAATAAATTAATTGGTTTTTTATCTTGATTATATTTTTCTAAATAAGCTAAATAAATAACATAATAAGCTAAAAGAGGAGTTAGCCCCATAGTAACACTTTCTCCAAATCTAAAGATTGTTTGACTAAACTCAGGAGATATACCAGCATCCATTAGAGTTGGAACAGCAATACTGGCAATTATTGCCCATTTAAAGGTTGAGTTTGGTAAAAAGATTGTAGAAATGGCACTAATAATAAAGAGAATAATAATTAAAGGGAAAGCCCCAAGATTAGGAATAGTTAAAATGTTTGTTAAAGCGGCCGTGATAACTTCGCCAATATTAGTTTTTTTGAAAATACTAATAAATAAAGAAGCAAAGAAGATTAAAACTAGAGTTTTACCAATACCATCTAAACTATGACCTAAATCATCACATAAATCTTTATTATTTTTAATAGTTTTAGCTCCAATTCCATAGAATAAACCAAGAATAACAAATAAAATGGTAACCACGAAGACAAAACCATTACTAAAGAATGATGAAGCACTGAATAGTTTATCAATATAGAATGTTTGACTATTATCAAGTAGAGCTCCCGATAAAGGAAGTCCCGGAATAATACAATAAATAAAGAATAATAAATAGATAACTCCCGCGATACCCGCTAAAATTAGACCATTGCGTTCTTTTTTAGATAATGTAAATTCTTCTTCCATTTCTAATTCTTCGAATTCATATTTAGGTAATTTAAAAGCTATGTAATTTTCAGTAATAATGGTTATGGCAACACTTACTAAAATTATCGCGGCAGTCATTATAATAAAGAACGAAAAAGTATTAAGAGTATAGGCGGGATTAATAATATGCGCTCCCATTAAAGTGTTCGTTAAAATTGCAGAGTCACTACTGGTAAATAAAATATTAAGACCTGTTCCAGCACTTAATGCAGCAAAGGAAGCAATAAGACCAATGTAGGGATTACGTCTGCCATAAATAAAGATTAAAGCACTTAAAGGAATCATTATAACAAAAGCTAAATTACCCGCAATACTTGATAATAAACAAATTAAAACTAAAACAAAAGTAACGGTCTTTTTCTTGGCTTTCTTCGTTAAAGCAGTTATTGAGGTTTTTAAGAAACCACTTTTTTCCATAACACCTATGCCAATTAAGATAATAATTAAACTTGATAGGGGAGTAAAAGTTACAAAGTTAGATACGGCTGTAGTGAAAATATATTTTAAACCACTTAAACTAAAGAGAGATTCAACACTTACTAAAGTTTGAGTATATTCTAAAGTTATATTATCAGTTATCGTATTGTAAGTTACTTGAGTTCCTAAAAGAGATAAGAAACCACTTACAATAATAGTTAAAAAGATTAAAATAACTAAAGTCATTATCGGGTCTAAAGTTATTTTTTCTTTAAAATTACGCTTTTTCATCAGCTACCTCCAATATTTTCTTAAGTTTTTGGCTAAACTCTAAACGGTCAAGCATTACTTCTCGACCACAAGCACAACATTTGATTTTAATATCAACGCCAACGCGGGTAATAAGCCAGCGATTAGTTCCACAGGCATGATTTTTTTTCATCATGACTATATCATTTAATTTAAAGCTTTTTTCCATTATGCACCTCGATTTGATTATAAGGTATTTTAATATTATTTTGGTCATAAGCAACTTTTATGCGCTCTAAAATAGCTCTTTTTATTTTATAACGATCATCTTGATTGCAATGAATATCTAAGATATAACGAACAGATGAAGAAGATAGAGCATTTATGCCTAGATAAGCACTATCTTTATAGATTAAACCATCTTCAATGGCTTTTTTAACAACATCTTGTAAAACTTTAGCTACTTTTAGATTGTCTTCTTCATAGGCGGTATCTATTTCTAAATACCAATGACTTTTTTCTTGAGAAACATTGATAATCGTATCAATATTGCGATTAGCTATAATCATAACTTCCCCAGAAAAAGCTCTTATTTTAGTAGTTCTTAAACCAATGGAAGTAACTTCTCCCGTAAAATTATTGTAAGTTACAACGTCTCCTACTTGTAAATAGTTTTCTAAGATAAGGGAAATACCCCCAATAAAATCGCGAGCAGTATCTTGAAGAGCTAAACCTAAAACTAAGCCTACAATACCCAGAGAAGTAATAAGACTACGAGTATCAACACCAAAGAAATCTAAAATTATTAAAATAGCAATTAAAATAATAGAAGTGGTAATAATACTTTTGAATAATTTAACTATCGATGTTCTTTTTTTGATTTCAAAGGTTGATTTACCTTTAATTAAAATTTTAGAAATCAATTTATTAATAATATTAATTAAAATTGTGGCAAAAATAACAACTAGAATAGTGCCAAATATTTGCTTTGTAAAAAATATTTTTAAAATTTTAATAAAAAGATTATTGGACATTTTAGTCACCTTCAATTTCAATATTTAATTTTTCGAGTATTTTAGTAAGTTCTTCTTCGTCTTTGTAAGGTATTTCAATTTTTTTATTGTTTATTTTTACTTTAACTCCTAAACGTTCCCGACATAAATTTTCATAAATACTAAATTTTAAATCAAATGGAGCTTTGCGGTTTATCATATGTTTTTTAGGTAAAGATGCTAAACTAATAAGTTTTTCCGTATCGCGAACACTTAAGTCTTCTCTTACAATTCTTAAAGCAAGTTCATTAATTTTGTCTTCATCTTCAATTTTACTTAAAGCACGAGCATGACCCATAGATAATTTTTTTTCTTCTACTAATTTAATAGTATTATCAGGTAGAGTTAATAAACCTAACATATTTGTTATATAACTACGACTTTTAGAGAACTTATGAGCTAGTTCTTCTTGAGTAATATTGTTAATCTTTAAAATGTTTTCATAAGCTTTAGCTTCTTCAATAGGGTTTAAGTTTTCACGTTCAATATTTTCAATTAAAGCTATTTCCATCATTTCGGTATCATTGAAGTCTTTAATAATGGCGGGAATAGTTGTAAGACCGGCTAGACGAGCAGCTCTAGTACGGCGTTCACCAGCGACTAATTCATAACCTTTAACACTTTTTTTGACAATGATTGGTTGAATAACACCATGTTCTTTAATAGATTCGGCAAGTTCTTCTAAAGACTCAGAATCAAAATTAACGCGAGGTTGATAAGGGTTACTTCTGATATCTTTTAAAGCAAGTTCAGTTATTCCACCATTAGTTTGACCTTCATTTACTATTTCCTTTTCAAAATTGTCAAAGTTAATAACTTCATTGGAAAATAATTGTTCTAAACCTTTTCCTAATCCTTTCTTTCTAGTTTCCATCCCTCATAATCACTTCCTTTGCTAAGTTAGCATAAGCCAAAGTGGCTTTACTTTTAGGGTCATATTCATTTATAGGTTTGCCATGACTGGGAGCTTCAACAAGCCGAACCAAACGAGGAATAATAGTGTTAAATACTTTGTCTTTGAAGTATTTGCGAACTTCTTCAATAACTTCTAGACCAATAATAGTTCGACCATCTAACATAGTTAGTAAAACACCTTCGATTCTTAAAGTAGGGTTCATACTTGATTGAACCATAATAATAGAGTTTAGTAGTTGAGTAATTCCTTCTAAAGCAAAAAATTCACATTGAACAGGGATTATTACAGAATCACTGGCTACTAAAGCATTCATGGTTGCTACTCCTAAAGCCGGTTGGCAATCAATTATTATGTAATCATAATTATCTTTTATTTCATTTAAAACTAAACGAAGTTGTTCGTTTTGATGAAATGTGGGGTCATCTAACATTTTTTTAACAAATTCGACATCAACACCAGCAAGATTAATGGTTGAGGGTAAGATGGATAAATTTTTAAATTTGGTTTTTTTTATCGCATCTTTAATAGAGCATAGGTTGGTTAATACTTCATAGATGTCATGATCAAAGTCAGAATTAGAATAACCTAAACCGGTCGTGGCATTGCGTTGAGGATCTAGGTCTACTAAAAGAGTTTTCTTCCCTAAAGTACCTAAAGCCGCGGCAAGATTGATACTGGTGGTAGTTTTACCTACGCCACCTTTTTGATTAACTAATGAAATTACTTTTGCCATTTATGCACACCTCTTTATAAATTATTAGATAACTAAAAATATTTTAACATATTATTTGAAATTTGTCTTTATAATTTTGAAAAATAGTTAAAGAAATTTTTTGCGATAGAAAGAAGAGGCTAAAAAATTAGGAAATATTAAGATTTGATTTGAGTAAAAAAATAAGAATAGAAGAAAGAGTGAAATTGACAAAAATAAAAAGGAATGTTATAATATCGCTTAAGTTTAAAAAAGAGGTGAAAATATTGAAAATATTAATGAAAGCCGAAAAAGATAAATTAGCTAAGGAAAAAGAAATAATACAAGCTAAAATGAATCAATTTCCTCAAAAACCTTTTAAAGATACATTTGAAAATGAAGAAGAACTTAAAAATTATATAAATTTAATTAAAGAAAACAAAAAATATTTTATCGAAAAATTAAATGATGAATCATATAATAATCTAAATGAAGATAGCTTACTTGTAACAATAGCAGCTATTGCATTACTTGTTTTTATAGGATCACTAATTCTTAATATATTTTTTTCAATTTTTCAATTTTACACATTTTGGCCAATAACTTCAGTGTCTCTGGCTGTTTTAATATTTTATTTTTGTTGTGAAGAAATTAAAAATACTATAAAAACAGAATTTTATTTAAAAAAATTAGAAGCAAAATTAAAAGAAATGAGCCATAATAAAGGTTTGGATAAAACTTTAGAAAAAGAAGTTACTGTAGATAATAAACCAATAATTAATCAAACAAAAGATGCTTATTTTAAACAAGTAGAAGATTTAATAATTGAAATAAAAAATATGAAAGGTAGTGTGAAAAGTTTTATGGAAAACTAATCATACTATATGAAAAAGATATTAAAATGAAAATTTTAATATAAATC
>CANQOE010000041.1 GCA_947625315.1 uncultured Bacilli bacterium
CTTTTGATATGTTACAGGCTATGAATACTGGTCATGAGGGAAGTTTAACAACGATGCATGCCAATGGCCCTCTTGATGCTTTAAATAGATTAGAAGCCATGGTTTTAATGGGTGGCTTTGATATTCCGATTAAAGCCATAAGAGAATATATAGCTAGTGCTATTGATGTAATTGTCAATATTGAACGTATGAGTGATGGGAGAAGAAAAGTTACCAATATTGTGGAAATATCCGACATTGTTAATGGGGAAATTGTTTTAAATGATATATTTAGTTTTAAACAAAAAGGTTTAACTAATAAAAATGAAGTTGATGGCGAATTTATTTTACATGAAGGTATTCCTAAAGTATACCAAAAAATAAAAGCTCGCGGAATTAATGATTTAGAAGATATATTTGAACCTCAAGAAGAAAAGAAGTGATTAAGAAATGGGTGGAGTAATAGAAATAATTTTAATTTTTATAATTATTGGAGTAATAATCTATTTACTTCATCTTTATCATGCTTTAGATTTAGAGCGAAGAGTAGCTAAATATACTATTAGTTCTAAAGTACAGGAAGAAGAACCTTTACTAGTTAAATGTTTTAATATTTTAAAAAAGTTAATTAATAAAATTAGTAAAGTTTTAAGTAGATCTGAGGTTTTAACTAAATATGGCAGACATTATGAAAAATATATTAGCTTTGAAGAAAAAGATCAAAAATCAGGAATAGATTATGTTTCTTTTAAATTAGTTTTAGCTATTTTTATCTTAATATTAAGTTTAGTTACTTATGTTTTTCAACCAATTAAAATTAATCTATTTATGGTTTTAATTATTTTTTTAATTAGTTTCTTTATTCCAGATATCGTTTTATATTTTAGTTTTAATAAAAGAAGAAAACAAATAGAAGATGATTTACTGGAAGCTATTATTATTATGAATAGTGCTTTTCAAAGTGGTCGAAATATTATGCAAGCTATTGAAGTAGTTAAAGAAGAAATAGATGGGCCAATTAAAGATGAATTTCAAAAGATATATTTAGATATAACTTATGGTTTAAGTTTAGATGTGGTTTTTAATCGTTTTTATGAAAGAGTAAAATTAGAAGATGCTAAAGTAATTGCTACTAGTTTAACTATGCTTAATAAAACAGGAGGAGATATAGTTAAAGTATTTAATATTTTAGAAAAATCTATAATGGATCGAAAAACTTTAAATAATGAATTAAAAAGTTTAACAGCTTCTTCGCAAGTTTTATTTAAGATGTTAGTTGTTTTACCTTTAATATTTGTTATGTTAATAGTTATTTTAAATCCGACGTATTTTAATGTTTTATTTAAAACACCAATAGGTTTATTAATTTTAGGTTTAATAGTAGTTTTATATATAAGCTATATATTAATTATTAGAAAGGTATTAAAGGTGGAAATATGATTAAATCTTTAGTAACTAAATTTTATAGTCAAAAAGCTTTAAAAAGAATTGAAGCTAAAGTTAAAAAATTAGGTCCTAATACTAAAATAGATACTTCTTTATTTTTAAGTTTAAGATTATTTTTAACTATATTAATTTTTATCTTGTTATTAATTAGTAATAAGTATGGTTATCTAATATCCCCGATTATAAGTATAGCTTTTTATATATTATTTGAATATATATTATTAGATTTAAAAATTAAAGAAAGAGGAGAGATTTTAGAAAAAGAATCATTATTCTTTTTAGAAATATTAACCTTAAGTTTAGAGGGAGGCAAAAATTTAGCTCATGCTTTAAAAAATACGGTTAATAATGTTAATTCTAATCTTTCTTTAGAGTTTAAACAAACTCTTGAAGAAGTTTCTTTAGGAAAAAGTTTAAATGAAAGTTTAGAAGCAATGAAAGAACGTATTCCAAGTAAAGACTTAAATAATGTTATATTGCAAATGATACAGGCTAATAGTTATGGCACAAATATGGTTGAAGCTATGCATAATCAAATTGAATATTTAAGAGAAAAACAAATGCTTAATGTTAAAGCTAAAATAAATAAATTACCTACAAAAATAAGTGTTATAAGTGTTTTCTTTATTGTTCCAATTATGTTATTAATAATATTAGCTCCTGTGGTACTTAATTTTTTATTAAGTTAAATTGAGAAAATATACTAGTAATTTAGAAAAAAATATGTTAATATAAAAATGTAGAGTGTTAGATTATCTAATACCTACCTAATGACTAAGTAGACATTAACTTCTATCTTATTGATAAAAGTTATATGTCCTTTTTTTTGCCATGAAAATAACAAAATTATCAATTTAATGAAATAAATCAAATCATTGACCATGAAAAATCTCCTTTCTACCAAAACCCTCTAAGGAGGAAAAGTAGAATAAAAAATCTTAAATGGTAGGACATAAGAAATCTAACACTCCAAACTTACTATACTATAAAATTGGGTAAGATGCAAGTAAAAGTTTTTTAACAAGCCAAAAAGTCAGTTGCAATCAAAAAAATATGTGTACTTAAATAATTAAAAAGTCCAACTTTTAAAGGTCAGTTCATATTTAAAATTGACAAAAGTTATAAATATTTGTATAATTAAGTTACATTTAAATAGTGCACATTTTTGTGGTTTTTCACTTTTAAGTGCGTCTCCGTTTGGAGGCTTTTTAAAAATTAAAATTTTTACACTTAAGTGATAATTAAAAATTTTATAGATTTAAACTTAATTTTTTTGTGTAACATTAATTTCTTTTTTTACGATAAAAATTATATGTTTTTCTTTTGACAAATAAACTAAAAATAACTCAGTATTATTGACAATGGTACGGATAAATGTTATAATGTCCGTATGAATGAACAAAGAGGTATAATTATGAATATTATGACAAAAGAAGATTTTATAAATGAAAGTAATATAGAAATAATTCAAAGACTTATGGAAAAAAATAATGGATATATTACGACAAAAGAGCTTGAAAATTTTGGGATTAGTAGAAATTATCTATCTATTATGACTCAAAAAAAAATGATAGAGAAAGTAGCTAAAGGGATATATATAGATTCCAAAAAAATCGAAGACATATATTATGTATTTAGTGTTAGTATACCCAAAATAATATATTCTCATATGACTGCATTGTATTTTCATAATCTATCAATTAAAGCACCAGATAGTTCCTTTGATGTAACCGTTACCAAAAAATACAATAACCCAAAACTAAAAAAACATAATGTTTTTTATGTTGATGATAAGTATTATGACATTGGAATAACCGAAGTAGTAACACCACAGGGGAATAAAGTCAAAGCTTATGATATTGAAAGGTGCATCTGTGATATAATTCGTTCTAAAAAAAGAATGGATATAGAGCATGTGAAAATTGCTATTAAAGAATATCTTAAAAGAAAGGACAATGATTTAATTAAACTTTCCAAATATGCTGATGCGTTTGGCATAAAAGAAGAAGTTATGAATTTTGTGAGTATGATGTATGAATAGTATGCAAGTAAAAGATAAATTAAAAAATATAGCAGTAAAGCGAAACCTAAATTTTAATACATTACTTCGTTTATATATGTATGATAGATTTATAGAAAGATTAGCTGTAAGTAAGTATCGTGATACTTTCATTTTAAAGGGTGGATTCTATTTAAGTACTTTGTTTGGATTAGAAAGCCGTTCTACAAAAGATATAGATACTGCGATTAAAAATGCCAAATTCAACAAAGAAAATATTGAGGAAATGATTAAATCAATTATTTCAATTGATATTAATGATGGTGCTTTAATAAACTTTGTTGATATTAGTAATATCCGCGAAGAAGATAAGTATGGTGGTTTTAGAGTTATTTTAAATGTTAAAGTTGATACAATTAGAGAAAATTTACAAATAGATATAGCAACAGGAGATCCTATCACTCCTAAACCAATTGTATATAAATATTTTCCAATATTAGGAAATAGTTATGTAAATGTATGGTCATACAATATTGAAACTGTAATAGCTGAAAAGTTAGAAACAATTCTAAGAAGGGCGGAAGCTAACAGTAGAATTAGAGATTACTATGATATATATTTAATATATACTAAAGGATGGAATGATGTTAAAGTCGAAGATTTGCGTAAAGCAATAGCTAATACATTTGAAAAAAGAAATTATAAAGGAAATATTAATGAAGCAATAACTATATTAAAAGATAGTGAAATTATTAAAAAACGTTGGGAGTCTTATAAGAAAAAATATGATTACGCACATGACATTGATTATGCAGAAATAATAAAATGTATTGAAGAAATTATTAAGGTAATAATGCCAGTTGTAATATAGGATATTTAGCTATATGTCTTTTTTGGGAAAATATTAATTTATTTTGTTTAAAGTAATTGGTTTAAAAGAATGTAAAAATATAAAAATAAAAGGAGTGTTGGGGAAAATGAATGACTTATCTTTTGATTTGATAATACATCCTGGGGAAACAATTAAGGAATTATTAGAGGAAAATAATATGACTCAAGAAGAATTGGCTATAAGAACAGGTTACTCTACAAAACATGTTAGTGAAGTTATAAGTGGGAAAAAAAATATATCTTCTAAATTTGCAAATTCCTTAGAATATATTTTTGCAATTCCTACAGAGTTTTGGATAAATTTACAGAGAAATTATGATAAAGATTAATAGAAATAGAAAAACTCAATAATATAAAGAAAGATAAAGTAAGGGAACGATATAAATGAAATTTATAAAAAAAGAATTTTACTCCTTTATTAAGACTGCATGAATAACTAATCTTTTAGAACCATTATCAGAACAAGTAGATAAAGTTAAAATTTTATCACTAGCATTGATGGGTACATTGAAGTTATAAATACTTCTTTTAGTTATCATATTAACAAAATCTAAGAATTCTTGATCATTAGCAAAATAAACTTTTAAATAATCACTAGTTTTAGGAACTCGATAAATAGAAAATATTTTAAATTTCATATTATCATATAAAGAATTATAAGTTATTATTTGGTTTTCTTCTTTAGTATACCAATTTTTATTAGCAGTTTTATATAAAGTTCCAAACATAACTCCACTATAGTAAGAATTATGACCATAGATAATATTGTTTTTATCTAAGTTCATTGTGTCGTTGCGGTAGTCCATAAATAACCAACCATTAATACTTTTTTGATGATTGATATCATAATCTAAATAGTAATCATTATCTTTAGCTTGAACTACCGGATAATTAATATTGGTATTATTAATAATTAATTCCCCAACAACATCTTCATTTACAGTTAATAGAGAAGCTAAATTAGAATTAGTAACCATTTTAACTTCTTCCTCAGGTATTTCTTCTTCTTTAGCATTATTAATATTCTCTTCATTTTTCTTTTTTATAATATCTTCGGGATTAGTTATTTCGACTACTTGAGCTAAATCATTTTTTATAGCTTCTACTTGTTTTAAAGAGATAAAATTAGATACGCCAATATAAGTAACAATTAAGATTACTAAACTAGAAATAATTAAACCGCAGGCTCTTAAAGTATTAATAATGGTTTGTTTAAAAATATTGTCATCTAAATAATCTTGAGAATATTCTAAGCTTAACATTATTTGGTATTTGCGTTTATATTTCTTATTGATGTTTTTTAAATATTCTGCCGTTTTAGCATTATCTACATTTTCATGAATAATAACTTTAATGTTTTTGCGATTAGTTTCAATTAAAATATTTAAAATATTATTTAGTTCTTCATTATTTAATTTATTTAAGTGAACTATTCTTAAATATTTATTAATTTTACAAAAATCTTTAAAATCTTTTAAATCTTCTAAAGATAGGGGAATAGTTATTCTAACATTGGTTTTATAATAAATATTGGAGTAACTAAGAAGATTATTAGATTCCATAAAGTTACTAATATATAAAATTTCACTACGCGTAATACAAGCAATACCATGTTTATCTAATAATTCTAACATAAAAGGTTGAATATTATAACAATTTAGAGTTTTTAAAGATTTCATATTAATTAATTGTTCACAAATACTATAAGTAATATTTTCATTTTCACTTATAGTTATATAAGTAATATTGGTTTTTAAGATAATTTTTAAAATTAGAGGAACTAATTCTATTTTACTTATTGTTATTTTTATAATATTATATTGAATAGTTAATTCGTTAATAAAAGAAGATAATATTTTAAGATTATCATTAATATAAGAATCACTAAAAACTAATTCGTTGTTACTAATAATATTGGTATTAACTAATTCTTCTTTATAATTACTATTATTAGATTTATATTTAAATATTATTTCGTTATTTTGGATGTTAATTAAAATCTTTTTCACACTATCCCACCATTAATATAATATCATAACTTTACACTTTTTGAAATATTTTATTAAAATTATTCAAAAAAAACTTTATTTTTTACATTTTTATGGTATAATTAGGTCATAATAGAAATAGGGAGAGGTCAAGAATGAAGAAAATATTAATGGGATGTTTGGGAATTTTTTTATTAGTTATAGGAGCTTTAAATGTTAAAGCAGCTAAATTCATCGAAGATGGTGCCAATAGTTATAAGAGTGATAGTGCCATATCATTTGGGGCATATGGAAGTTTTGCGGCCGGTGATTGGAAATATACAGTTGATGATGCTCAACAAACTAAAAATTTTACTTTAGCTTTAACACCATCAAGTGTTTTAAAAGCTAATAGTTATATTTATTTTACTATTGTCCCAACTGTTGGTTTAGAAATTACGAATTCTTCAGATATATCTGTCAATACAACTAATTTTGTAATTTCTAGTATTACTAAAGTTGAAGAAGGTTATCAAGTTTTAGTTCAAGTTATTAGAGATGTTCCAACTCAAAGTACCAGTTTTTTAACAGTTAACGCTAAAGTTATCGATAAAGAAAATTGTGAAATGTCTATTAGTCCAATGAAATTGAGTTGTTCAGTAATTGATACCAATCATTTTGATAAAAATGGCAATTTAGTTACAGAAGAAGAATATGATAGTTTATGTAATGGAGTTGTTACACCTCCTAATGATGTAGAATCTCCAGATACAGGTAATCCAATTCCTTATATAGCTATTGGAGGCGGATTAGTGGCTATAGCCTTAGTATTCTTATATAGTAGAAAATCTAATAAAGTTTATAAATTATAGAGAAATTTAATTCTCTTTTTTTATTGTTACTTTTAGGGAAATATGTTATAATTTTTTTAGAGGTTTTTATATGCAACAGTTAGTCTATTTATTTTTAACTTTTATTATTTGCAGTATGCTTGGTTATGTAATTGAAGTATTGTGGATATTTTGGCGAACTAAAAAATTAGTTAACCGAGGGTTTTTATGTGGTCCTCTTATTCCGGTTTATGGTTTAGGGGCAGTTTTGATAATATATTCCTTATTTAGGTATTATGAAGACCCAGTTGTAGTTTTTGTTTTTGGGGTTATTATTACGAGTTGTTTAGAGTATTTTACTTCCTTTATTTTAGAGAAAATGTTTCATAATCGGTGGTGGGATTATAGCAATTTAAAATATAATTTAAATGGAAGAATTTGTTTAAAAAATAGTTTATTATTTGGGGTTCTTTCTTTAGTTATTGTTTATTTTATTGCGCCTTTATTATTTATGCTTTTTGAACTTTTAAGTTTTAAAACGTGGTTAATTATAGCAATAGTTATATTTGTTATTTTTGTGGCCGATGTAATTTATTCAGTTATTATTGCTTATAATTTAAGACATCGGATAATTGTAGTCGAAGAATTAAAGAAACAAAAGTTAGCAATGATTCCGGTATTATTAGAAAAACAAATAAAAGATAGTTTAGATAATTTAAAAGCTTTTCCATCAAGATTATTAAAAGCTTTCCCTTATATTGAAGTGCAAAATCATAATTTTTTTGAAGCAATGCGCAATGTAAGAGAAAAAAGTAAAAAGAAGAAGAAAAAAACAGCGAAAAAATAATTTTAATATAAATAAATAATGGAAAAAGAATTGTTTTTTTACTATTTTATTGTATAATTATAATAGGTGAAGAAAATGATATATTTAGATTATAGTGCAACTACACCAGTGGGGTTTGAAGTGTTAGATTCTTATAATAAAACGACGAGAGATTTTTTTGGTAATCCCAATTCTTTACATGAACTGGGAGTTAAAGCACGCAATTTAATGAATAGTGCTACAAAACAAATTAGCGAAATATTTAATATAAATGAAAAAGAAATAACTTATGTAACATCTTCGACGATTGCGAATAATATTGCTTTAATTGGGGCTTCTTTACATAATCATAAAAAAGGAAAACATATTATTGTTTCCCAGTTAGAACATCCGAGTGTTTATGCAATATGTGATTATTTAAAAAGTATTGGCTTTGAAATTAGTTATGTTAAAAATGACCAAGAAGGATTAATTGATTTTGAAGATTTAAAAATTTTAATGCGAGAAGATACAATATTAGTAAGTATTTGTGCGGTTAATAGTGAAACAGGAGTTAGACAACCTTTAAAAATGATTAGACAAATTATTAAAAAAGAAAATCCGCATACTATTTTTCATAGCGATATGACTCAAGCAGTGGGTAAAATAGCGGTTAATTTACACGATGTAGATTTAGCAACTTTTTCTTCTCATAAAATTTATGGACCTAAAGGTATTGCTATGTTATATAAAAGCAATAATATTGAGATAGATCCTATTGTTTATGGAAGCGGAGGATGTAAGTTATTTCCTGGTACGCCAAGTGTTCCTTTAATCGTGGCTTTTTCCAAGGCTATTAGATTAGCGACGACAGATTTAGAGAAAAGAGAAAGATTTATTGAAAGATTAAATCAAAAAATTGTTGATGCTTTAAGTAAATATGAGGGAGTTAT
>CANQOE010000042.1 GCA_947625315.1 uncultured Bacilli bacterium
GTGCACTTTCTTATGAAATTGTACTTTTTCAAGTTAATTGCACTTATTTGTGCATTTTAGATTGAATCAACGTTTTTTTAATACTAATTTTGTATCAGTTTCTGTTGGTATAGATAAAGTGCGAGCTATATCTTCAATATTTGGTTGTAAATCTTTAAAAATCTTAACTATATCTATATGAGTTTCATTGATATAACGATTAGCCACAAAAGTTAACATATTCTGAATTAATTTTTCTGTTTGATTATCTAAAACTGTAAAAATAGTGCTGTTTTTTAAATCAGAAGCTTTAGCATTAATATTATAACCACATATAGCACAAGTATAATTATTTAATGTTAAGCCATCAGATGAATCAAAACCACAAGTATATATTCCATGTTGACAATTACATTTGTTTATTTTATGTTTTAAATATTTTGATGGTGAAAATGCTTCTTTGGTACTATTCATAAATAATTCCTTCTTTCAATTTTATTATTATAATATATATTTTTAGAAATGTAAATAAATATTTAAATTTCAATAAACATATATCGGTCATAATTATTATAATCTTTTTGAATAGTTATTTGAGCATTAGGATATATTTTTAAAGCATAATCTCTTATTCTTTTACCTTGAGTTGAGCCTATTTCCAAAATAATACTGCCTTTTTCATTTAAAATATAAGGAGAAATATCTAAAATTCTTTTATAAAAAGCTAATCCATCATCTTCAGCATATAAAGCAATTGATGGTTCATATTTAGTTTCCGGAGAAGTATATTCGGTATTACTTACATAAGGGGGATTAGAGATTAAACAATCATATTTAATATTAGGCATTGTTTTTAATATATCCATTTCATAAAAATTAATATTAACACTATTATCAAGACTATTTTTTTTAGCTATATCTAAAGCTTTAGAAGAAATATCACAAGCATCGATAGCTATATCTAAATTCTTTTTAAGAGTAATAGCAATAGCCCCAGAGCCGGTTCCAATATCTAAAAGGTTAGTATAATTTTTAGTTTTTAAAAAATTAATAGCAAGTTCAACTAATCTTTCAGTTTCAAAACGGGGAATTAAAACATCTTCATTGACATTTATTTTGGTATTATAAAAATCAACATAGCCTATTAAATATTGAATAGGATAATGGGCTTCTAATTTCTTTTTTATGTTTGCAAAATCATTAGGACATAACTCTTTTAAAAGCTTTAAATCTGCATAACCAATATTATTCAAAAGATTCACCTGCAAGTTTTAAACGAATATCTTCGGTGATTAAGGCTTCAATAATTGGTTCTAAATCACCATCCATAACCCGATCTAAAGCCATGATAGAAAAATTAATACGATGGTCAGTTACTCTATTTTGAGGATAATTATAAGTTCTTATTTTTTCGCTGCGATCGCCAGTTCCAATTTTACTTTTACGAGTTTCCCCACGTTCTTGTTCTTCTTTATTACGAATTTCATCATTTATTTTAATTTTTAATAAATTTAGAGCTCGTTCGCGATTTTTTAATTGACTGCGTTCAGTTTGGCAAGTGACAGCAATACCGGTTGGAATATGCGTTAATCTTACGGCAGAATTGGAAGTATTGACAGATTGACCACCAGCGCCACTAGAGTGATAAACATCCATTTTGATATCACTTTCTTTAATTTCAATATTACTTGTTTCGACTTCAGGCATAACTAAAACAGTCGCAGTTGAAGTATGAACTCGACCTTGAGTTTCAGTTACCGGTACTCTTTGAACACGATGGGAACCACTTTCATATTTTAACTTTTTATAAACATCTTCGCCTTTAATCATTATTTCTACTTGAGAAAACCCCCCACTGGTGCCTTCAATAGAATGAATTTCCTCAATTTTCCAATTTTGGGATTCGGCATAGTAGGTATACATGCGATATAAATCACCGGCGAAAATATTAGCTTCATCACCACCGGCAGCCCCCCTAATTTCCATGATAACATTTTTGCCATCATTTTCATCTTTAGGAATTAATAATATTTCTAGCTCTTGAGTAATAGTTTCTAATCTTGCTTTTAATTCTTCATATTCTAAAGTAGCTAAATCTTTTAATTCTTCGTCTTTCATTAAAGCTTTAGCTTCTTCTAATTTTTGTTCTACATCTTGATATTCAGCATATTTCTTAACTATTTCTTCTAAATCACTAGATTCTTTAGATAATTCTTTTAGTTTATTATAATCACTAATTATTTTAGGATTAGCTAAAGCAGTTTGTAATTCTTGATATTTAGAAGAGATAACTTTTAAACGTTCAAACATAGGTAATTTTCCTTTCTTTTAAAGATAAAAATGCAAACTATTTAAGAGTTTGCTTCATCTTCATCAACATCAATGACTACTAAATCTTCTAAATCATCATCAGGTAAATCATCATCACTATCACTTTCATAGAAGATATCCGAATTATCTTCTTGTTCATTGATATCATCAGTGTTATCTTCATCTTCATCGATTAGAGATTCATCTTCTTCATCTTCATCATCGACTACAACTTTGGGATTATGTCTTTCTTTTAAATCCCATGAACCATCTTCAAGCATTATAAAACGTTTATCCGTAGTTAATAATTCAAAGAAGTCCACTAGTTTATCGGCTACACTTTCTTCATCATCGCCTAGTACTTCACATACTTTAGAAAATAATTCATTTATTTTTAAAGCTTTCTTTTGGCTTTTGACGATATGATAAGCTATATCATCATAACTCATAGTTTCTAATTCTTCTTTAGAGATATCCGGTAATTTCATAATAATTTCTCCTTTAATATGTAGTTTCAAACACATTATATGTAAGAAAAAGTAATTTGTGTTATAAATACTATCGGTAGTAATTGTAATATTAAATTAAGTATTTGTCAATTAGTAAATAGTAATTTTATGTACTTTTATAAATTAAGAAATATTTTACATTTTTTCAGGAATATTTATTCCTAAGATAGTTAATAATTGACAATTATTTTCATATATAGCTTTAGTTAAACTTAAATAAGAACTTCTTTTTTCAAAATCTGGTTCACTTAAAACTTTAGTTGAAGCATAGAAGTTATTATATAGATTTGTAATTTTATATAAGTATTCACATATTTCATTTAAAGAACAAGCATCAAAGCTTCGTTTAATAATTCTTTTTAAATCTAACATGGCAATAATTATTTTACGCATTTCACTATTTAGATAAGTTAAATTATTAAAGGTAATATTTTGCTTCAAAGCTTTATTTAAAAGGGAACGCATTCTAATTGTAGAATATAATAAATAAGTTCCAGTTTTACCATTTAGATCAGTGAATTTATCGATATCGAAGTTATAATCGGTATTTCTAAAAGGGAGTAAATCAGCATATTTAATCGCCGCGATAGCAATAGTTTTGGCAATTTGTTCGCGATTTTCTTGAACATTATCACCTAGACGATTTAAACATACTTGATAAACTTTGGTAATTAAATCGGCAAGAGGCATAACCCCGCCATCTCGAGTTTTAAAAGGTTTACCATCGGCGCCATTCATGGTACCATATCCATTAAAGATTAGCTTAGTGTCAGGGCTTACAATGGAACTTTTATAAGCTGCGCGAAATACTTGGGTAAAATGGAGTTCTTGACGTTTATCAGTCATATACCAAATTTCATCTAATTTATATTTGTGAACTCTTTCCCAAAGGGCCGCTAAATCGGTAGCTTCATAAGAAATTGCTCCATTACTTTTAAACATAATTAGAGGAGGCATTTCCTTATTATCGGTTTCTTCTTTTACTTCAATTATTTTAGCACCTTCACTATCTTTTAGAAGATTTTTGGCATAAAGATAATCTAATAATTCATCGATATAAGCTGAACTGGTATATTCACCTTCCCATAAATCAAAGCTTATATTTAAATCTTGATATAGTTTTTTAACTTCATTAACACTTACTTCGACAATTTTTTGCCATAGAGCAAAATAGCCTTTGTGTTTGTTTTGCAGTTCATAATTAATTTGGCGAGCTTCGGCCATGATACTTTCATTTTCTTTGGCTTTAGTTGTAGCAATAGGGTATAACTCAATTAAATCTTCGTTAGTTAACTTAAAATCAACATCTTCACCATTATAATCTTCTTTAAAATAAGCTAAATCTGGGTATCTAGTTTTAATTTCTAAAATAACCATACCCATAGGACGTCCCCAGTCTCCTAGATGAACATCACTGATAGTTTGGCAACCAACACTTTGAGCTAGTCTTTTTAAAGCTTCCCCAATATTGGCACTTCTTAAATGACCAACATGTAATACTTTGGCAACATTAGGACCTCCATAATCTAAAAAAATAGTTTTATTGATATCTTGGTTATAGTTAATATTGATATTAGTTAATGAATCATTTAAAAAATCTATTAAAAAATCATCAGTAAAAGTTAAGTTAATAAAGCCGGGTCCAGCGATTGCAGCTTCTTTAATTTCAGGGTAATCCTTAATTAAATCCACTAGTTTTTGAGCAAGTTCTTGAGGATTTAGGCCACTTTTTTTAGCAAGAGGCATTATGCCATTATATTGATAATCTCCTAAATCAGGACGAGCACTAGGAATAATGGTAACGTCTGTTTCATATCCTAAAGATTTTAAACTTTCTTTTATTTTATCTTCTAATATAGCTATTTTATAATTCATTTATTTCACTTCCTATCGTAATAAATATCTTTAAGGGTAATTCTTGACTTATTAATTGATATTTTAAATAAATATTATCTTCTTGAATTTGATAATCAAGAGCTTTTAAAGGAATATCTAAACTTTGTTTTAAACTTTTAATAGTTAGTGTGCAATTATCAGGAGTAATTTTTAAAATACTATCTAAGTTAGTTTTGGTAAAAGAAAACTTATCTAAGTTAATTTTAATGGTGTCATTGTCGGTTGCATAACTCAAAATATTATCTTCGAAATTACCAATAGTTTCTAAACTAAAAAGTAAATTATCTTCTTCATAAGTTTTAATGTAAATGTTTCTATTCATAAATATTCCTCGTTTACTTCTAAATTATACTAAAAATAGGAAAAATAAGCAAGAAAAAAGACTATATTTAATTTAATATAATCATTTATTTTTAGATAATGTTCTTGTAATTTGTTTTTCTTCGGGTGTAGCTTCTAAATAATCAATAGTTTTCACAATATATTCGTAATAAGGTTTATACCTTCCAGGAATTTCGGTAGTTCGTTGTAAATAAAAACTGTTTTTTATTGAATGTCCAGCTTTCTTTTTTAGAGAATCATTTGATTTTTTTCTTAAAGCCATATTATAAACCTTCTTTTCAAAATTATTTTATCATATAAGATAATATTATGTCAATTTAATTGTAAATATAATGCCAAATTTGGTAAATAAATTAATTTTATAAATAACCATTTCTTCATATATTTATTATGATTTATTTTTTAAATTGATTAAGTAATTTTTATACGCTAGAAATTCTTGATCTTCTTTATTAATTTCTAAAACATATAAAACTTTTCCATATAATTTTTTTAAATAATTATTTTCTTCTTGATTAGTTTTAGTTAAATGGGATTTAAGGCCAAATTTTTTTAAATAATATATTTCTTGTCTAATTTTAGAACGATATTTTTTGTTTACTTGAATTTTTTGATTAACAGTTATACCCATAATGTTTTGACTTTGATTATGATTAATAATTCGAGTTTTAGAACGATTTAAAGTTAAATTTAATTTTTTTAATAGAGTATTAACATATTTTATTAGGCTTTGGGGATTAAAGTCTCCCGAAAAAGTTAAATCATCAGAATATCTAGTATAATTTATATTTTCTTTTTCACAAAATTGACCTAATTTATTATCAAAATCTTTTAAAACTAAGTTAGAAATATAAGCAGAAGTTGGAGGCCCTTGAATTAAATGACTTTCAAAAGTACATAGATTTGTTAATAAAATACCGATAGATTTTGGAAAATAAGCAAGTGAAAAACATGTTTCATAGACTTGAATAAAAGAAATACTGTCAAAAAAATTTTTAATATCTAATTTTAAAATTAGTTTTTGATTTAGATGCGGTTTTACATTTTCTTTTATAGATAAGCCTTTTTTGTAAGCTTTAGCATATTTAGAAATAGATTTATTATTTAAAATATTCGTTAATATTTTTCTTTGAATGTGTTTTAAAAGGAAAGATGGTTCATATATAGTTCTAGTATGACCATTTCGCTTTTTTATTTTATATATTTTATAATATTTGGAAGGATTATTACTAATGGAATATAAAGTTTTAATGTATTTCTTTTTATTAGAACAATTAAATAATTTAAGAGATAATAAAAAATTATTGCAATCATTAGTGCTTGTGTACTTCCACATTTTTTATTACCTCCTAAATGCAGTACTAATTGATATGGTAATATGAAGCTTGCCTATAAGCCCGCATTGTCGGGCGCCTACATGTAGTGTAGAGTGGGCCAGCGCAATATTAACATTTTAAGATTATAATTAATAATTATTCTTTGATGACTCACCAAAGAAGAAAAAAATAAATTTTTTCATTTAAACTACTGCATATATATTGTAGCATAATTTGTGAATGTTTGCAATTAGAAGTAATTTTTAAAAAGTTGGAGAAAAAAATAATGAATAAGAGTTGGAATTGTTATGAATTACTAAATAAATTTATTTTAATAACTTATAATTTAAAAGTATTTACTCATAATAAAAATGGGTGAAGACTAATGAAAGCTTTAAGGTTCTTATTAAAAAGTGCAATATTTATGTTTGCTTCTTTTATTGTTGTTATTGTAGGTTTATATACTTATGCTTATTTAAGTCCTAAATTAGAACTTAAAACAGCAGGGCAATATTATTTATACGATAATAATGAGGAATTAGTTTATCAAGGAAGCAGCAGTAGTAAATGGGTTGATTTAAAAGATATTAACTATAATTTAATTAATGCGGTCATTAGTGTGGAAGATAAAAACTTTTATAATCATCATGGCTTTGATTATTTAAGAATTATTAAAGCTATGTATACTAATATTAAAAATAAGAAGATTACTCAAGGAGCTTCGACTATATCCCAACAATATGTTAAAAATATTTATTTGGATTTTGATTCTACTTGGGAACGAAAAATTGAAGAAGCTTTTTTGACTTTAGAATTAGAAGTCCATTATAGTAAAGATGAAATATTAGAAGGATACTTAAATACCATTAATTATGGGCAAGGCAACTATGGAATAGCTAATGCTGCCCATTATTACTTCAATAAAGAACCTTTAGATTTAACTCTGGAAGAAGCTCTTATTTTGGCAGGTATTCCTAATAGCCCTGCTAATTATAATCCGGTTGCTAATTATGAAGCTAGTATAAATAGAGCTAAAGTTGTAGCTAAAGCAATGCTAGATAATAAATATATAACTAAAGAAGAATATGATAATTTATTTTTAAATGATATTGAAATATATGGAAAAGCTAGTGAAGAAAATTTAGATATGCTTATGTATTATCAAGATGCTGTTAAACAAGAGTTAAAAGAATTAAAAACTATTCCTGATAATTTAATCCAAAATGGGGGAATAAAGATTTATACTTATTTAGATTTAGATGCGCAAGAAAAATTAGAAAAAAACATCTTAAAGAATATGAATCAAGAGGAATTACAAACCGCAAGCGTTGTTATCGACCCTAAAAGTGGCGGCGTAATAGCTTTATCTGGTGGTGTAAATTATGCTTCAAGTCAGTATAATAGAGCTATCTCATCCCAAAGACAAGTGGGAAGTGTAATGAAGCCATTTTTGTATTATACCGCTTTAGAAGAGGGGATGACTTCTTCTTCTACTTTTAATAGTCAATATACCACATTTTCTTTAAGTAATGGTAAATTTTATTCTCCTAAAAATTATGGCTCAGTGTATGCAAATAAACCAATAACTATGGCCGAAGCTATCGCTGTTTCAGATAATGTATATGCTGTTAAAACTAATATGTTTTTGGGGCCAGAAAAGCTAGTAGAAACGGCTAAAAAAGTTGGTATTCAAGCCGAATTAGAAGCTAATCCTTCTTTGGCTTTAGGAACAGGAAATATTAGTGTTTTAGATTTAGCAAGAGGTTATACAACTTTAGCTACCGGAGGTTTTAGAAAAAATATCGGTTTAATTAAAAGAGTAGAAGATAGTCAAGGGAATATTATTTATGAACATAAACCTGATGAAGAATTAGTTTTAAATATCAATGATACTTATATATTAAATGAAATGTTGACTAGTTCTACTAATAGCCAATTTATTGATTATGCAAGACCAACAGCTTTGGTTATAGCTTCTCAATTATCGCGAAAGTATGCTATTAAAACAGGAACAACAGCATCAGATTATTGGATATGTGGTTATAATCCAGATATTTTAATGGTTACTTGGGTAGGATATGATGACAATCGAGATGTTGAGGCAGCTTTAGCTAGTGTAAGTAAAAAGATATGGGCCGATACAGTGGAAGATATTTTAAAAGATAAAGAAGCTAATTGGTATGAAATGCCCAATAATGTTGTTAGTGTTTTGTTAGATGCGGCGAGTGGTAAACCAACTAATGATGGAACGAAAGCGGCTTTGTTTTACTTTGTTAAAGGAACGGAGAATATGGTTTTAGATGGGGAAGCGGTATTTAAAGAAAAAGAAGAAGATTAAATTGTTAGTAACTTATGGGTTACTAACATTTTTTAAAAAATGGCACCAATACTCAAACTTTCCTGACATAATTCGACACAGATAAAAGTTACTTAAGTGTTATAATGTTCTTGAGGCGATATTAATGACAGAAGAAAAACATTATAAAACAATCGTAAATTTAATTGAA
>CANQOE010000043.1 GCA_947625315.1 uncultured Bacilli bacterium
GGAGCAACAATAGATTATGCCATTGTTTATACTTCTTATTATCGTGAATCAAGATTAACAATGGGAATTAAAGATTCAGTAATTAATGCTTATAACAAATCAATTAATACCATACTTAGTTCTTCATCAATATTAATAATTGTTACATTAGTAGTTGCAGGATTTGCATCCGCGATTGCGGCTAAAATATGTGAAACTATTTCCCAAGGTACTTTTGCTTCAGTGATATTAATTCTATTTGTATTACCTGGTGTACTTGCGGCAACAGATAAAATAATTTGTAGAAAAGGATATTATAAAGAGATAAAAAAGTAAAATCAGTATAAAAAGTAGAAAAGTTATGTTAGTATTAAGTTAGTTTGAGTAGTTTAAAAAAATTACTAGATATAATATAAAGAAAGTAATTGATAATAAAGAAATTTTAGAATTTAAAGAAGATATATTAAAATCTTTAAATACATTATTTTAATTGATACCTAAAAAGTATCTTTTTTTATATCATATATTTTTTAAATATTGAACTTGACTGTTAGTTTGATTGTTATTGATATTTTAAATAATTAGTTATATAATAAGACTTGAGGGATAGTTATGGATATACTTATGTCAATAAAGACGAAATATGTTAAACAAATATTTAATGGTACAAAAATGTTTGAATATCGTCGTAAAAGTATTGGTGATAAAAATTTAAATAAAAAAGTATATATTTATTCATCAGAAGAAGATAAAGCTATCGTGGGCTATGTTATTTTTGATAAGATTATAGGCGATAAAGTAGATGTTGTCTTAAAAGAAACAGGTGTTACTAATATACAGTCTATGGTTAATTATTTTAAAAATAAAGATATAGGATATGCTTTGCATATAAAAGAATATCATGAATTTAAAGAAAAAATAAAATTAGAGGATTTGAAAAAAATAGCTAAAGATTTTGTGGTTCCTCAATTTTATAGATATATAAGCGATAAGGAGGTTTTAAGTAAAATGTTAGATAATAAAGAATTGGTTAAAGTTCATAATATGAAATTGCAAGCTCAATATTTTGATTGGATTAAAAAGGGAACAAAAAGAATTGAATTAAGATTAAATGATGAAAAACGCCAAAAAATAAGAATTGGTGATGAAATAATTTTTGAAAAAGTAGATAAAGATCCCCAATATTTAAAAACAAAAGTAGTTGATTTAGATTATGAAGATAATTTTAATGAATTAATTGATAAGTTTGATATAGATTTACTTGCGGATAAACAAGTAAAAAAAGAAGAACTTTTATCTATTTTAAATGAGATTTATCCTCTTGAAAAGCAAAAGAAGTATGGAGTTGTAGGAATTAAAATAGAAATAAAAGAGAATTAAATTTAATGGTAAAAAGTTAGAAGTTGAAAAATTTCTTTCTTTTTTAATAAATTATAATTTTGTAACTTGGTTGTAACTTTAAGTGTAGTATAATTAAATCAAGAGGTGAATTTTATGGAGATATTAAGAGTTGAAAATTTAACCAAAATATATGGGGAAAAATCAACTAAAGTCGTAGCTTTAGATAATGTATCTTTTAGTGTAGAAAAAGGAGAGTTTGTGGCAATAGTCGGAGCTTCAGGAAGTGGTAAATCAACTCTTCTACATTTAATTGGGGGTGTAGATAGACCAACAAGTGGTAAAGTTTATATAGATGGTGAGGATATTTTTGGCTTTAATGATGATAAACTAGCGATATTTAGAAGAAGACAAGTAGGATTAATTTATCAGTTTTATAACTTAATTCCCATTTTAAATGTCGAAGAAAATATTACTTTACCTCTAGCTTTAGATAATCGAGAAATAAATATGGAAGTGTTAGATGATTTATTAAAGTTACTCGGATTAGAAAATAGAAGAAAACATTTGCCAAATGAGTTATCGGGAGGACAACAACAACGAACGAGTATTGGGAGAGCTTTGATTACGAAACCAACTATTATTCTTGCCGATGAACCAACAGGAAACTTGGATTCAAAAGCCAGTGAGGAAATTGTGGCGCTTTTAAGAAAATCAAATAAAGATTTAAAACAAACGATTATTATGATTACTCATAATATGGAAATTGCCAAATATGCTGATAGAATAATTAAAATAGAAGATGGGAAAATTGTTTAGGTGAGGTTTATGAATCTACTTAATAAGTTAACAATTAAAAATTTAAAATTAAATAAAAAAAGAACAATTGTAACCATTATTGGTATTATTCTATCAGTAGCTTTAATAACCGCGGTTGCTTCAATGTATACCAGTTTAATTCATTCCTTAATTAATTTTGAAATTGCCGAGAAAGGAAATTTTCATTCCGCTTTTTATAATATACCAGTAGAAGATTTAGCTAATTTGGGCAATAATCGAGCTATAGAAAATTTATATTTAACAAAAAGTATTGGGTATGCTAAAATTAATGGGCAAAATGAATATAAACCTTATGCTTTTATAAAAGCTTTTAGTAATTCGGCTTTAAAGAATTTAGCAGTTACCTTAGTAGAAGGTAGATTACCCGAGAATGAACAAGAAATAGTAATTCCGACCCATTTAAAAACTAATGGCCGATTAAATTTAAAAGTAGGCGATACTATTACTTTAGATGTGGGGAAAAGAGTTACTAGTGATAACTATGAATTAGATCAGTCTAATCCTTATAATCCTTACAATGATGATGGAACGCCAAGTAATTTCGAAAAATTAATAGAAACAGAGTCTAAAACCTATAAAATTGTAGGAATAATTGAAAGACCTGCTTCAAGTGTGGAAGGATATTCGGCACCGGGCTATACTTTTATTACTTATTTAGATGATAATAATATAAATGGTTTGGTTGATGTTTATGTAAAACTTAAATCTAAAGATGTTAAAAGAGCCTATGAAGTAACCGCGGATATTTTAGGAATTAATCCTCAAATTTTTAAAAAATATTATGAAGGAAATTTTAGTATTTATGATGATATTGAAGAATATACCACTGAACTTAATAAAGCGAAATATCAATGGGATGTTAATAAATATTTAATTATTTTAGAAACTAATCCTATTGGAGATAGTGCTATAAGGGGACTCGGAATTGTAGTTGTTATTGTTATGGTTATAATAATATTTACATCAGTATTTTGTATTAAAAATAGTTTTGATATATCAATTACGGAAAAAACAAAACAATATGGCATGTTAAGAAGTATTGGGGCTACTAAAAAGCAGATTAAGAAAAATGTTTTTTATGAAGCATCTATTTTGGGAATAATAGGTATTCCTTTAGGAATATTAAGTGGGTTACTCGCATCTTTCATTCTCGTTATAGTTAGTAATTATTATTTAAGTTCCTCATTAAGTTTAAATATAGAATTTGCTTTTTCGATTTGGGCAATAGTTATCGCTTGTATTTTAGGGATAGTAACAATTTATTTATCGGCTTTAAAAAGTGCTAAAAAAGCCTCAAAGGTATCTTTAATTGATTCTATTCGTAATAGTGCTAATATAAAAATTAAAGCTAAAAAAATTAAATCCCCAAAAATTATTCAAAAGTTATTTGGAATTGGAGGAGAAATTTCTTATAAAAATATTAAACGCAATAAAAAGAAATATCGCACTACGGTCATATCGATAATTGTATCAGTCTTTGTATTTATTGCCTTATCTAGCTTTATGAATATGGCTTTTGAGGCTGTTGATAATCAAATTAAAGTAACTGATTATAATTTATATGTGAATGCCTCGGTAGAAAATGGGGATTTAGATTTTAAACAAAAATTAAGAGAAACAACATCTTTAAATAATATTGAAGACTGTACGATGTTAAGAGAAGATTATCTTTTAAATAAAAATGTTAATTATAGTAAAGAATATATAGATTTCTTTGATTATAATGAAGAAGAAATTAGCGATACTTATATAGGTCTTTATGCTTTAGGGGATTATCAATATCAAAAGTACGTTAAATCTTTAGGTTTAAATATTGATGATGTTAAAGATAAAGGAATTTTAATTAATAATATAACAGTAGCAAAATATGATAATGAAACAGGAAGGTCAATAAGTAAATATTTAAGTGTTTATGATACTAAAAAAAGTGATAAGTTTGTTTTAGTTAATGATTTAGAAGAGACTAATACCATTGAAATTGCTTATATTACAGATAAAGTACCATTTGGTTTAAAAAACTTTAGTGGCGCGAAATTTATTATAAGTGATGCTTTATTTGATAAGATAGCTATTAATAATCATTATGATATATTTTATAAATCTTCTAATGCTTCGAAATTACAAGATGATATAGATAAATTATTAGATGGTGAAAATTATCGAATTAGTAATACCGAAGAAGATGTTAAAATGATGCAAAATTTATTTACTTTAATAGGAATCTTCTTATATGGGTTTATTATTGTGATATCTTTAATAGGAATTACAAATATTTTTAATACTATTACTACTAATATGCAACTTCGTAAACAAGAATTAGCAATGTTAAAATCTATTGGGATGACTTCTAAAGAATTTAAAAGAATGATTAGATTAGAAAGTTTATTTATTGGACTTAAAGCTTTAATATTTGGTATACCGATTGGTTTAGCATTATCTTTTATAATATATTATTTCTTAAATTATAGTGAAGGATTACCTTATAAATTACCAATTATGGCCAGTTTATTAGCAGTTTTAGCGGTCTTTCTCCTTATATCTTTAATTATGAAATATTCTTTAAATAAGATAAGTAAACAAAATATTATTGAAACTATTCGAAATGAAAATATTTAAAAGGGGTTTTTTAACCCTTTTAATGTGGTATAATACTAAAAAGGAGAAGTTTATGAATATATTACTAATTGAAGATAATTTAACTATTATAAAGGGATTAGTTTATGCTTTAGAAAAAAATAACTATGAAGTTACGTATAAAACTAAAGGGTATGAAGCTTTAGATTATATAAAAGATAATAATAAAATTGATTTAATTATTTTAGATATAACTTTAGGAGATATTAATGGTTTTCATTTATACGAAAATTATATTAAAGAAAAAAATATTCCTACAATCTTTTTGACAGCCCAAGATGAAGAAGAGGCTATAGTTAAAGGTTTAGATATGGGAGCAGAAGATTATATAACTAAACCATTTAGTACCAAAGAATTAATTTCTCGAGTAAATAAAATTGTTAATAGAAATAAAAGAAAAACAATTATTCAAGTAGATGATATCACTTATGATTTAGATAAAATGCTCCTTTATAAGAATGACAAAAAAATAGAATTAACGGCTTTAGAATTAAAATTAGTCAATTTATTATTTACAAATATAAATAAAGTAGTTAGAAGAAATACGATATTAGATAAGATTTGGGAATGGACAGGGAATGATGTTGATGATCATACCATTACCGTTTATTTTAAAAGAATTAGAGAAAAAATTAAAAGTGATATAATTATTACAATTAAAGGTGTGGGATATAGAATAGATGAAAAATAAAATTAAGTTAAAAAAATATTTGCTACTTATGGTAGTATTAACTTTTGTTTTTACTATAATTATGGGAATAGTTAAGATAAAAGAATATCAGGATTATACTTATAATTTTAATAAAAGTATTGTTTCATTAGTAAAGCTTATTAAAGATAAGTATCCGGAAGTTAGTGATAAAGAAATAATGACGATTTTAAATGCGGAAGAAATAGATGATAATATCATAAAAAGTTATGGCATAGATATAGAAAAAGAATCTATTGTTTTACAAAATGATAAATACTTTAAAATATTTTGGATAACTGATTTAATAATATTTGTTATAGCTTTAGGTTCTTTAATTGTTATCTTTTTAAAATATAATAAAAGTAAAGATAAAGATATTAAAAATATTATTAAATATTTAGAACAGATTAATAAAAAGAATTATGAATTAAATATTGATACGATAAGTGAAGATGAATTATCGATTTTAAAAAATGAATTATATAAAGTAACGGTGATGTTAAAAGAAAGTGCGCAAAATAGTTTAGATGATAAAATAAATTTAAAAAGGTCATTAGAAGATATATCCCATCAACTTAAGACTCCTTTAACAAGTATTTTAATTATTTTAGATAACTTATTAGAAGATACTAACATGGAAAAACCATTACAAGAAGATTTTTTAAGAGATATTAAAAGAGAAGTTGTTAATATTAACTTTTTAGTACAAAATTTACTTAAATTATCGAAACTAGAAGCTAATAGTATTAAGTTTGTAAAAAAAGAAGTAAAGGTGGAAGAACTAATTAAAGAAGCTATGGCCAATGTTTCGAGTTTAGGAGATTTAAAAAATGTAACTATTGTTTTAGAGGGTAACAAAAATATTAAGATAACTTGCGATTATAAATGGGAAATTGAAGCTTTAACTAACTTACTTAAAAATGCAATAGAATACTCTAAAGAAGGGCAAAAGGTTCTTGTTAAAATAGAGCAAAATGTTGTTTATACCCAAATTATAATTCAAGATTTTGGTAAAGGCATAAAAGAAAAAGATCTTAAACATATCTTTGAAAGATTTTATAAGGGCGAAAATGCCTCAAGTGAAAGTGTGGGAATAGGACTTGCTTTAGCCAAAATGATTATTGAAGAAGATAATGGAGCTATAAGCGTTTCTTCAGATAATCAAGGTACAAAGTTTATTATTAAATATTTTAATTGAGATATTTAGCTTTAAGTTTTAAAATTTTCAAAACAGAATTATTAATTTCTTCTTCGGATATTTTACCTTCATTAATAAGTTTTTTAATAGTATTAAAAGCAGTAAGCGGATCTTCGGGCATCAAAAGTAAATCAACGCCAGCATTTATAGCCATTTCATATATTTCATCATTAGAATAATTATCAGTAATTGCTTTCATATTTAAAGCATCAGTAATTACGATGTTTTGATAGCCTAATTCCTTTCTTAATAAATCGGTAATAATAGTTTTAGATAAAGAAGCGGGAGTAGAATCATTAGTAAGACTTGGAACTGCTAAATGTCCAATCATAATAATTTGGGCATCATTTTTAATAGCATTCATAAAAGGAATTAAATCATTATTTAATAATTCTTCTTTGGTTTTTTCAACAACTGGTAAAGCATCATGAGAATTAGTTTGAGTATTGCCATGACCTGGGAAATGTTTAAAGACGGGAATTATATTGTTAGCAATTAAACCTTCGGCCACTTTTAAACCCATATTATTAACAATAGTAGGATTATCTGAAAAACAACGAGTTTCTAAAAAACTTGCTTTTTGGTAAACATCTAAGACTGGAGCAAAATCGAGATTTACACCAATTTTTTGTAAATCTTGAGCAATAGTAACGCCTGTTGTGTATGCTAAATTTAAGTCATTAGTTGCGCCAATATTTTGCATTGGCTCTATTTCATGAACTTCTAGACCGGGAATAGTTTTAAGCCGGGCTACTTTACCACCTTCTTGGTCTATCCCAATAAATAGGGGAATAGAATTACTTTGTTTAATTTGGTGAACTAAATTAGTAGTGTTTTCAAAATTGGTAATATTTTCACTAAAAAGAATAAAACCTCCAGGTTTAATAGTATTTAAAATATTAGTTAATTCTGCATCCATTGTTGGTTTACGATAGGCAATAAAAAACATTTGACCAATTTTTTCTTCAAGTGTTAAGTTGTTTAATTGATCTTTAATTTCTTCTTCTAATTTATCTTCTTTGGGAGTTTGAGGATTATTTTGCGAAACAGGAGAAGAATTTTTAGAGAAAATTAGGAAAGCTAGAATAATTGTACAACATAAAATGGGTATTAAAACTTTTTTCATAAGTAAATTTCCTTTCTTAAACTATAAAAAACTTGTTGGTTTTACAACAAGCTTTATAAATCAATTTTAATATCAACTTCTTTATTATTTCTTAAAACTGTTAACGTTATTGATTCGCCTACTTTATGTTTATAGAGATAATATCTTAAGTAAGCAGAAGATATACAATTTTCGCCATCGACTTTAATGACAATATCATTGGCTTGTAATTTAGAATTAGCTGCCGAACTATTTTTTTCAATACTAGCAATAATAACACCACTGGTAATATCGGCGTCTGCTACTAAATTATAATATTCACGATAATAGAAAGGGTTAGTAACTACTCTAGATACATCAAGCATTTGAACTCCTAAATAAGGACGTTTGATATCATTGCCTTCAATTAATTCTTCAGCATATTCGATGGCTGTTTCAATTGGAATTGCAAAGCCCATACCTTCAATTTTTTCACTAGCTAGTTTAATAGATGTAATACCAATAACTTCGCCATTAGCATTAGCTAAAGGTCCTCCGGAATTTCCTTCATTAATGGCAGTATCAGTTTGAATTGTATTAACTACCATCGGGGTTGAAGTATTTCCTTGTTGCAGTTCAACTTCAACTAAACGATCTTTACCAGAAACTATACCGCGAGATACAGACCAAGAAAAGGCACTATCTAGAGGTGCACCAATGGCAAAAACAGTATCACCTAAACGGGTATCTTCTGAGGCACTAATATTTGCTACTTCAATTATATTGGAAGCATTGACGGATAAAACCGCGATATCGGAATAAACATCACTACCAACAATATCGGCTTTAACAACAGAACCATCAGTGAAGGTTACATAAACATCGGTAGCATTCTCAATAACGTGATTATTAGTTAATAAATAAGCTTTTTTATCAGCAGTCTTATATACAAAGCCTGTTCCTTGGGCATAAGCTTTACCATCAATATAAGTATTTACGACTACGACTGCATCATATAATTTTTCGACGGCATCAGCAATACCATTATCAGTTACGGTAACATCTTTTTCTACT
>CANQOE010000044.1 GCA_947625315.1 uncultured Bacilli bacterium
CTTTATGACAAGTTATTTTTAGCAATTTAAAAAAGCCTTTTAGAGGCTTAATCAATATTAATAATTTTTTTAGAGGTATTTTCTTGTTTTTTAGGGGCAGTAACTTTTAGAGTTCCATCTTTAAATTCGGCTTTGATAGCTTCTTCATCGATTTCTCCTAAATAGAAACTACGAGAAACTTCACCACAAAATCTTTCCCGACGAATATATTTTTTGTCTTTATCTTCATCGTTTACTTCTTGAACTTTTTTAGCAGATATAGTCATAGTCCCTTTATTGTATTCAATGTTGATATCATTTTTATTGAAGCCAGGCATATCTAATTCAAGATTATAAGCATTGTTGGCTTCATAGATATCACAACGCATTTTAGGAGACTCACTTTCTAAAAAATTATCGAACATATCGTCTAAAAACATTTTTCTTGGTAACATATTATTACCACCTTTCCTTTCAACAATTATAGTTTAGCATAAAAATTAGCACTTGTCAATAGAAAGTGCTAAAAATATTATTTATTAGATTTTTTTAAATCTTTTTCGGTTTCTTTAATAATATAGATAGGTCTTTTTTTGGTTTCCAGATATGTTTTGGCTAGATATTCGCCTAGAATACCTATGCAGAATAATTGAATGCCACTTACTAAAAAGATAATACAAACTAAACTTGGCCAACCGGCAACAGGATCCCCAAAAATAAGCGTGCGAATAATGATTACAATAATCATAATAAAGGATATTAGACAAAATAGTAAACCTATTAGAGCACTAAAGCTTAAGGGAACGGTAGAAAAACCAACAATACTTTCTAAAGAATAAGCAAAAAGTTTAAAGAAATTCCACTTGGTAGTGCCGGCCACCCTTTCTTGATTTTCATAAGTCAACCACTTGGTATTATAACCAACCCAACTAAATATCCCTTTCGAAAACCGATTATATTCACTTAATTCTAAAATAGAATCAACCATTTGGCGAGTCATAAGGCGAAAATCACGAGCTCCATCGACAATAGGAGTTTTAGATATTTTATTAATTATTTTGTAATACATTTTCGTAAATAATTTACGCAGAAAAGAATAACCATGGCGCGAAATACTACGAGTGGCAATACAATCATAATCTTCATTTTTAAGGATAGTATACATTTCTTCTAATAACGTTGGAGGATCTTGTAAATCAACATCCATTAAAGTTACAAAGTCCCCTTTGCTTTCTTTTAAACCAGCATAAATTCCCGCTTCTTTTCCAAAGTTACGCGAAAAAGAAATATAGCGCACCTTTTTATCAGTAGAAGCAAGAGAACGTAAAAGGTTTAAAGTGTTATCACTACTGCCATCATTAATGAAGATTAGTTCAAAATTTACTTTTTCCATTTTAGAAATAACTTTATTGATTTCTTGATAAAATAGAGGAATAGCCTCCTCTTCATTGTAACAAGGAACAATTATACTTATTAAATCTTTTTGCATTTTTTAACCTTCTTTCTTTCTATTAATGCTATCATAATTGTTGTTAAAATACCAATTAGGGAAATTCCTAAACCAAATTTTTGACCTTGGGCTTGATAAACAATTTTTAAGTGATGTGTACCTTTTGATAATTTAAGACCCATAAAAGCAGTATCGACTAATTCATAAGGAGTTATTTCATTATCAACATAAACTGTAAAATTCGAATCATAAGGAATACTTAAATTTAAATAACCTCCCAAAGTAGTAATATCCCCTTCGATAATATCGCCTTTAGTTTTAGCTTTATTAATATTAAATACTTCAAAATTATTTTGAACTTCTTTAATTGAAGCTTTATCTAAAGTATAACTTTCAATATTGGTAATAACAAAAGTTCCGGGCGAAATAGTTATATCTAATTTAGTTGGGGATGTTAAAACATAATCAAAAGTATAATTTTGGTTTTTATATTTCCAAGAACGACACGTTAAAGTGTTTTTAATACCGTTGATAGTTATCGAGGTATCACCAAAACTACAAGTAGATTCATAATTCATCGTTAAACGAATTAATAAATAGTCCTCTACTGGTTCATCTAAAGGTAAAGTTAATTTTACTTTATCAATCGCTTTTATTTTAGTAGAATCCCCCGACTTTTTTAAAGATAATTTGGTTAAATCTAAATTATTTAAAGGTAAAGAATATTTTTTTAAAGTACTTTTTATTTCTTTATTTAAAGAATCATTAGTAATGGTATATTTTAATAAAGCTTCGATATTATAAGGATAAGTTAGTTTTTGATAAGTTTCAATATTTAAAGTTTGAGGATTAACATAACCAAGAGGATAAGCTTCTTTATTTTCATATAAGTGATAATTATTTAACGTTTTAATTAAAGAATAATCATTTAAATTATCTTGATCACTAACGAAATATTTAACTCCCATATACATATTAAATAAAGGATTATTCACGGCATTTAAAATCAAGTAATTGCGATGTTTTATTTCATTAGCAAAAGTTTGCGTATAAAAATCTTGATAATAAGAATTATAAGTTGAACTATATAAAGATGTATTATAATACGCTGGATCATATACTTTATTAATCGTAACTAAAGGATTAATTAAAGAACTACTGCGATAAAAAGGCGAATCATTGATATCTTTAAATAAAGTTGTTATATCTTCATTATAAGCATAATTATAATCTTTAATAAGCATTAGTTCATCATTAATGTTGGTGTTTAAACAAGTAATAAAAGAAGTAATAAATAATATACTTACTAAAGGCCATTTAAGATTTTTAAAGTGATAAATTGTTAAACCAAGAATCACAAATAATAAATCTAGTAAATAGACATTATAATTGTTATAGTTATAAAAATATAAAATGAAAGTTATTATAAAGGTGGGTATTAATAATTTTTTTAAGCTTACTTTATGAGCAAATAAATCTTCTAAAAAAATTAAAATTAAATAGATACTTAAAGGTAGCAAAGGAATAAATACTTTCCCATATAAGTATAAAGTACCATTTAAACAATAATTAATTAAAGGAACAAAACAAATTACAATTAAAGTAATACTTAAAAAACGATTTTCTTTAGATTTTTTGATAATATTATAAATTAAAGCAATAATAAAAATACTAGTTAAACCAATGGAATAAGAACTATATAATAAATTTTCAAAACTTAATTTAGGAATAATTAAACTTAAGAAGCTGTAATTATTTAAAGTTTCACTGCGACCATTTAAGATAGTAGCTAAAGTGGGAAGAATTAAAACCGCGGAAGATGCTATACCAATAATTATCGGTAGTAAAAATTTAAAACCTTCTTTAATAAATAAAGAAAACTTAAAATGGTTATTTTGTTTTAAAAAGATGTATATTCCGTATATTATTATAGAAATAATACAAGGAATACTAAAATAATAACTACATAATATAATTAAAAATATACTAATTATTAAATTAAATTTTTGACCAGTTTGAAAATACTTATCAATACTAAATAAAGCTAATATTAAAAAAGGAAAATAATTGACAAACATAATATGCCGATGGGAATGTAAAATTATTGGAGCGGATAATAAAAGCATAAAAGTACCTATAAAACTTAATAAATAATTAAAATTATGACTTCGTAACCATTTATAAAATAAAATGATAGTTAAAATAACACTTAAAATACTAGTGATAATCATAAAAGTTGACATTTTAATAAAAGGAAAAAAATAACTTAATAAAACCCAAGGATTAAATAAACCATAGTAAGAAAAATTATAAATATTTTGACCAGCCCCTAAATTAAAAGCAAATGAGGGAAATAAGTTTTTGGTTTGATAAAAAAGAGTGCGAAAATAATCGGCAAAAGAAAAATGTTGGCTTTCCCAATCTAAAACAGAGCCATATAAATATTGGTTTTTAGTTAAGAAGAAAATAATTATTAAAAATAAACTTATTAAAATAATGAGGTTTTTTAAATCTTTTTTATCTTTAAACATTTTAAACACCTTGTACTTTTATTATACAATAGTTAATTATTTTAAGCAAGAAAAAAAAGATACTTGACATATCTTTTTAGAATTTACGAACTAACCGAGGATGACCACAGGGAGATGGACATTCATAATTAGGGTATTGACATCTAAGTTTACCAACATAAGGTTCTAAAGCCTTTTTTAAATTTTCATTAGTTAGATTATGATAAATATCGGGGATAATATGATTCGTAAACATATCTTGAGTTTCGGTAAATGCTCGATCACAAGCCCGTTCTTTACCAACAAACTCTACTAAATTTTTAAGAGTTCCACACATATTTACTCTAACAAGTTTACCTTGAGGATAATACTTATTAACTTTTTCTAAATCTTTTAACCACTCGTAAATTAATAAATAATTCTTTTTTTCTAATAGTAAAGGTTCAATATAGAAATCTTTATCTTCTAATTTAGGAGTACGCATTTCAAAGTCCATTGTGCGATGGCGATGAAATTGGGCTAAACTAGCTATAGTTATTTTCATATTATAACTTACATTAACGCCATATTCATTAAGTTCGTTTAGGCCAGTAAAAGGGTTTCTTTCGCTAAATAAAGAAATAGAAGTATGTTTTTTATTTTTAAATAGCAAATCTTGACTATTTGGTTTACCATATTTAGGATTTAAATTATAAGCCATATCTTCTGTTAGTAATAAATCATTTCTTCTTAATTCTTGTAAAAACTCATTTATATAAGGAACTATTTTTTCTTCTAAATCACTTAAAGGATTATTAACAATATCTTCTAAATATTTAGCTATTTTATTTAATTGAATAAAAGGAACAGTATAAGTAATAGTTGTAGGAATAAAAACCCCAACCATATAACGAGCTTTTTCTTGAGCTATTTTATTGATAGCATTTTTAATTTTATTTTCAGTTTTGCTTGGGTCTTTAACTTGATTATAACGAGCAAAAAAATCATAATATTCATAAGTTAAAATATCATTAAATATTTTTAACCATTTATTATAAAGTTCTACTTCTTCTTCACTAATTAAATCACTTGCTTTAACTTTAGTATAACGAAGAGATCTTTCATCAGCCGAATATTCTTTTTCATTGTTTAAAATCATACATAAAATTTTAGGTATACCCGTAATTTCTAACATAATTGTTGGTTGTTCACTAGGAGTTGTATGTTCACTTTTAATGGTATCTAACCCTCGAGTTATTAATTATTCTTTACTTTCCGTAGAACGAATAAGGTCGGGTGTTATAGAACCTTCCCTAAAACAAACCGCGGCTTTTACACCAGCTTCTTCTAACACACTTTCATAATCACACTTTTTATTCTCGGTAATAAAGCCACTTTTAGGGCTAATACTTACTTGCATTTTTTTAAAACCTTCCCTCTAATTTAAAGATAACATAAAAATAAAACTTTGTAAACATTTTTTAGAAAAATTATATACAAAGTTTATTTTTTAGTTAGTATTTACAATATAAGGATTATCTATAGTACCATCTCCTGATAATATTTGAATACTAGATTTTAAGTTAATTACAGGAAGCAAATCAAAACCCCACAATGAATGACAAGTCCATAAATTACCATCTGAACTTATATAATATAATACTGATACATCATTATATACTGCAGGAGAAATAGTATAATAAATTTTCTTAGTATGAAGCCAATGGCCCCAAGTTGACCAGCCGCCAACATTTATAGCTCCAGCATAAACTGCTTCATCGGCGGTAATTAAACCAATGGGATGTTTTAAAGCTTGATTACCAATATTATTTTTATTTTTTACAGTATATAAATCACGACTAACATTTGGACATTTATAACTTGGGGAATATAAAGGACTTGATGGATATACTCTATCTACAGCTCCATAGTGGGTATAATTATTACCATATCCTAAATTGGAATAGCCTAATTCATTATATGAAGCTATACTTCTATCACTACAGAAACCGCTATCTTCGTCTAAATATGTTTCTTCTTCTTTTAAGTTTGCTTCATACCAGGTATCTATAACTTTTTTGGCTTCACTATCATTTGTATTAGTATGAGTTTTATTATAAGCACAAGTGGCATCGCAAATTTCATCTGTTGTTGCTCCTACATCTCCATACATATAACCTACATAAGCGTTATCATCAAAACTTGAGCTATAACCTAAATTTAAATTATTTATGCCATTTCCAATCATATAATAACCTTTTGATTTTTCATCTTCATAATTTAGACTAACTTCATTGGCTTTGCCAACTCCCGCATAGATTAATCTTATACTTCCATTGCCATTTATTCTTATTATTCGCCACCAGATGTCTTGTTCTTCACTATTTTTTCCAAATTTTACCCAATTATTATTTATACTTCCTCGATAATAATAACTCATTCCATAGTCATCTTCTGCTTCATATATGCCATTTGTTTCTTCCGAACAAGTATTTAAAATATCGTTGGGATTATTAATCCCATTTAAGCATGAAAATTTACTTAAATCTGCTCCTTTTATTTCAAAACTATAAGGGTTAGAACATATTGTTGTTTTTTCATTTATCTTACTACATACTATTTTTTCTACTTGACCTTCTATATTTACTTCTATCTTTCCTATAGCCGTCTTTACTTCTTTTACTTTTTTTATATTTAATGGCTTACTTATTTTATTTTCAATTGTTTCTATTTGTTCTGTTGCTTCACATTCATTTAATTCACTTTCACAAACTTCTATTTTATTTATTGAGCCATTTATTGTTCCTGTTATTGTTTTATTTTCAAGATTAAATTGTATTCCTATTTCTTCTTCTGCTTTTATTTCGGGATTTACTACTACACTTATTTTTGATTCATATTTTTTATTTAATCCTTCGTCATTTGTTGTTGCATAATCTATCCATTCTCGAAATGAAAATTCTTTGCTTTGATTACCTTTTAGTGTCCCTGTATACAAATTATGGGATTCATATGCTTCTTTTATTGTTTTTGTTCTTTCATTATTTTCATTTAAATTACTTATTATATTATCAAATGTATCACTTGATATACTTACTCTTATATGTTTACTTTCAATAGTATTTTCTTCTTCATTTAAACTTTCTAAATTTATTTCATAATTTTGAGGAGTACTACAAGTATTAGTTATACTAAATTCATATGCTTCTTGTTTTAAGCCATCTATATCACTTACGGGGACAGCATTACTTAAATTTAAACTTATTTCTTTATTACTCATTTCAATATTTAAACATCCTATTTTAAATGTATGAGTGTTTTTATTTTTAACATTTACAGATAAATAGGCATAACTTAAACCAATTATTCCCCCGACAAAGATTATTAGTAGAGCTATTAATAGAATTTTCTTTCTATTTAATAACCCCCCCCCTATACGACTTTCTTGACTTTTCATTCTATTTTCTACTCCTTTGCTATTATTAATTTACCACATTTTTTGGTTTTATTCAATAAGTTAAGATTTATTTTACATATTTTTATCTTAAAAAAAGAAGTATTAAATATTGGAAATACTTCTTAATTATTATTTAAAGTAGGATAACCTTCGTTTGATAAATACCAAGTTGATAATGTTATTTCTTCTCCTTCTTTTATTAAACCTTTTTCTTTTAATTCATTATTTATATCTGATATATCTATATCGTTTAAATTATCATTTAATTGATTTACTAAAGTAACAGATCTCATTTCTGTTTCATTCATTGATGTTCCTATATCAATTTTATTACTTGATGTTGTTCCTGTTTTATAATAAGCATTTGTTATAATATTTTCTTTGCTATTATCTATGTAACCAATTTCATATTTTTTTTGACCATTTATTAATTCTCCTAGATTATAGACATTATTTATATTTAATTTTGAATTAGGTTGTTGACTAGTTCCAAATATTCCTCCATACCTAACAAAATTTCCAGTTTCTCCTGTTCTTTCTATGTTGCCGACATTATAAGAATTTAAAATATTAACTTCATTAAATTCGGCATCACCTTGTAAACCACCTACATAATTATTACTTATTAATTCATTGCCATTTATTATATTACCTTTGTTATATGAGTTTATTACATATGATTTTACAGTTTCATTTATACGATTATAGCCAATTATTCCGCCCATTAAAACATTATATCTTTGGACTGTATTAAATTTAACAGAAGAATTTATTTCTCCAGAGTTATAACATTTATCGATTATTAAATTCGAAAGATAATTATCTCCCACTATTCCGCCAGTTAGATTTCCATTTAATACTTTTCCTGTATTATAGGAATTTCGGATTATAGTATATTTTTCACCACTAGCAGTAACTCCAATTAAACCTCCTATATCTTTATCATGGAATGCATCATATTCTAATTTTTCATTTTTTATTTCGCCTGTATTATAACAGTTTTCGATTATCGTTTGAATAAGTGTTCTTCCTATTAATCCACCTATAATTGATATTGTATTTTTATTATTTGATATAGTGCCAGTGTTATGGGAGTTTTTTATAGTAATGCTTACTGCTGAGTCAACACTACCACCAATTATTCCTCCAGTTAATCCATAATTGTTACCTGTTGTTTCAGATATATTTCCATTATTTTCGCAATTATCAATTAATAGTACTGAAGCAATACCTACACCTCCAACTATTCCTCCGGTATATAC
>CANQOE010000045.1 GCA_947625315.1 uncultured Bacilli bacterium
TATTTTATCCTTTAATAATCCGATATACACTTCACATACTGTTCCTCTTTTTTTAGCACTGTCGGTTATTTTTAATTTATTACTTTCTTCTATTTTTAATGTAATATCGCTATTTGCTTCTGTTTTATCTCTTCTTGTACAAGTGTAGTTTGTTATTACATATCCATCTTCTATTTGATAATCAAATTCGTATTCATTTCCCTCTATAATTCCACTGCTCTTGATTGTTTTAGTTTCTTCTCCTTTATGAACATTTAAAGTCCACCAGGGTTTATTTACTACTTTTGTATCTATAATTGATATTATTTGGGTTGTTTGATATTTAGCACTACTTGTTTTAAAATAGATGGCACTACCAATTAAAGTGATTAAAAATATTATTGTTAAATTTCTAACAATATGACTTTTCTTTAAAGGTTTAATTTCTGTATTTTTATCTAAAATTTCTTTATTCAAAAAATCATTCTCTTTATTCATATTATCCATTCTATATACGCTCCTTATATTTTAAGATTAACATATTTTAGATATATTTACAAGTATTTTTTATTAGATTTTTTATTGCGTTTTATTAGATTTCTCTAATTTTTCTTCTTGTCGATAATTTAAAGCTAAACCTAAAGTCGTAATAATTGATAATAAATATAACCAAACCATTAATATAGCTATACTAGCCAAATTACCATAAAAGACATCATATCTGGCTATATGAGTAGAATATAAGGAATAAATATAAGTTACTAAAATATAACCAACTGTTGTAAATATTGCCCCTTTATTAACTAATTTACTATCAATCTTTTTATCGGGAGCCATGGTATATATAACTTTAATAAAGAAGAAAATAATAAACCATGATATTGGTCCTTTTAAGACACTAAAAACTAATTTAATATTCACTAAGATATTTTGATTAATATTCATTATTTCAAATAATTCCATTAATTTATTTCCAAATACCCCAAATATTAACATAAAAACAAATAACAAAATAATTATTAAAATCATAACTAAAGCTTTTAATCTTCTCTTTAAAAAAGAAGTATTTTCAATTCCATATATGGCATTAGAACTAACAATTATTGAAGATGTTCCACTTGAAGCTAAAAGATAACCGATTATCAATGTTATAACAAAACTCAAATCCGCATGAACAGTCATATTAACCCCAAATAATATATTAGCAAAATCTTCACTAAAAGCTTTAGCAATAAAATCACGAATAAAATCTAAGGATACATTAAAAAAAGAGGCTACAAAGGCTAAAATAGTCAAAGTTGGAATAATTGACAAAACAAAAGAAAAAGCTAAATGTCCTGGCAATATCTTTATCTCTGGTTTGTTTATAGCCTGTTTAAAATTTTCCAAGCCTTTTTTTAATTTATCCCGCATTTTTCTCCTCTTCACCCTTCTTTTTTTGTTTCTTCATATCATCAGTGGCTTCTATTATAGCATCTTCCACTGTTTTTAAACTATCATTAATTATCGAATAACCAAATTCAGCCCCATATTCATAAGGTAATTTCTTTATTTCTTTATTTAATTTATGAATATAATTAGTAACTTGTTTTTGAGTATATCCTACTAGATAAACTAAAAATTCATTACCATCAGTTCGCATAATTTCTGAATTATCCAGTTGTGTTTTAATTAAAATATTAGCACAAGCTTTAATTTGTTTATCTCCCTCTTCATAACCTAAAGTATCATTAATATATTGAATATTATTTAAATCAATTACAATCATTGTTTGAGGATAAACTGTATTATTATTCCAATTATTAATATATTCATTTAAATAATTACGATTTTTTAAAGAAGTTAATTGGTCAATTAATTTCATTCTATCTTCTTTTCTTATTTTTTTATTAACTTTAATTCTTTTACTACTCTTATATAATACTATAAAGATAATTGCAAATACTCCTAAACTAATCAAAATATATTTGGCAATAGTTCCCAAAAGAGAACCGGTATTAACTGTCATAATATGCGAATACATTCCGCGATTAGCCATTTCTTGACTATTTTTAACCATAACATATTTACTAAATAAAGTATAAAAAGCACTTTGCGTTTTTGATTTAAAATCATAATTATCTTTTAATGTTTCTTCACATCTTTTAGTATAATTATTTAAATAAGTTTTACTATATACATCAAATATATTCTTATCTATAACAATAATAACATCTTTCTTATTTAATTTCTTTAACTCACTAGCATTCTTATAAGTTTTAAGTTTAATTTCTTTGATACTACTTAAATAATCATATAAATAACTATTCTTTTGGACATAAACTTCTTCACCCTCTAAACCTTTTAGAGAATCAATAACTACTTTATTACTATTATTAGCAACTATATCATAAGTTATAGCAATATTAGAATCTATTTTATAATAATTATCATCTAAATTATAATAATTAAAGTATAAATCAACAATTCCACTTCCCACAGCTTGTTTTAATTTATCTAAACTTCTATATCTTTCATAATTAAAATCTATTTGAGCAAATTCACTAAAGTCATATAAATACATAGCCATTATGCCCCCATAATTACCACTCATAATAACTTCATAAGGACTATTATTTAAAAACCCATAATTATACGTAATACTTTGCATCGCATCTATCTGTGTTTGCCCAATATTTAAAGAACTAACAAATAAATTAAATTCTGCTCTTTTATAATAGGCATCTAAATTATCTTGCTCCCAAATATTATAATATTTCTTTAAAATATTAAATAATGTTCCTTCTCCACTTATTGTATAATATAAACTTATATCACTTAAATGATCGACAATATAATAATCTTTAGCTAAGATTTCATCTAAATAAATAGTTAAAGGAACTATCATATAATTAATATTTTCTTGGGCATCAAAACTTTCTAATAAAGCATTAGCATTTTCTTGACTAATTAAATTTATATTACCATCAGTTAATTTACTTGTAATATAAGCTAAATCACTACTTAAAACCCCAATTTTTTTATCACGTAAATCCGTTACTATTTCCGAATTTTTACTAACTAATACATAATGATCTTTATAAAATATAACATCTTTATCATCAACATTATTTTTAATGCCTAAAGTAATACCTTTAATATTTTCCCCATAATTAAAAGTTACAGGATTAATCTCTAAACCATAGTTTTTTTCAAAATCATTTAGAAAATCATAAAAAACGCCATTTCCAGTTAACCCAAATATATTAACATCATTTACCACATTAACATTTTGTAAAGTACTAATATTATTATTAATCCATCGTTGTTCCGAAGCACTTAATTTATTCTTATCATTTAAAATATTAAAAGTAATTACACCTATAAATACTAATATAGCGATAATTACTATAACAATTATTTTATTTCTTTTAGTTTTCATAATATCTACCTAATTTACTCCTCAGTATTAAATACTGTCCTATTATTCCAAACTATGCCACCAGTCCCATTAACATTATGACTACCCGAATCTTCATAGCCTTCTGTTTCTTCATCACTTTGGGCTTTAATAAAAAATTCAATATCATAAAAATTTAGAATATTTTCTTCAAAATTTTCCAAACTAGCTAAACATTTACTACGGGCATCAGTTAAAGAAACACTATTAACAAATTCAATTGAAATATAAACAGTCATAGTTTCCGATACTTGAATATTCATATCAACAATCTTATCTTCCCCAACGGCTTCTTTAAATTTAGCTATAAAACTTTCCTTAGCTTCATCTGTATATAAATGTTCTTCTATTCCATCTCTTCTATCTCCAAATTTTGAATCAGCATCTCCGACAAAATAAATTAAAACAACAACTGTAATAGCAATTACACAAGCAATTAAAACAATTCCCAAAATAAATAAAATTGTATTTTCTTGCCATAATTTTTTTAATTTTTTCAATTGTTTCACCTCTAGTTACTTAATTATACCATTAAATTTAAAATATAGCAATTTAAAATTAGTTGACAATATTTAAACATTAAAAAATGTAAATATTTACTCTCATTTACATTTTATTACTAATCTCCAAAAAATAGTCCTAAAACATAGTTATCGACCAATTTTGCATATTATACATCAAAAAGTGGTCGATAACTTGCATTTTTAATTAAAATATTATATAATTATCTTAATAAAGGAGCGATTTTAATGGAAAAAATATACAAAAGAGAAGAATATTTAAAAAAAATTCGAGGCTTTTATCATGATTCGATGATTAAAGTAATCACAGGTATTAGAAGATGTGGTAAATCTTATTTACTAAAAAGTATTATCGCTGAGCTTATCGAAAGTGGCGTTTCTCCTCAAGATATTATCAACATTGAATTAGATAAAAAGGAATACTTAAATATTAATACGCCTAAAAAATTAGCTAAAATTATTGAAGAGCAAATAACTGATACTAACTTCAAATATATATTTATTGATGAAGTTCAAAATGTTAAAGGCTTTGAATCTCTTATTAATGCTTATAAAGAAGAAGGTAAATATTCTATTTTTTTAACTGGTTCTAATTCTTATTTATTATCTGGTGAATTAGTTACCAAACTTACCGGTCGCTATATCGAAATTGAAATGTTACCTCTAAATTTTCAAGAATATATCTCTATGAAACAATATTTTGCTAAACCTCTAAATCCCAATATTTATAAAGAATTTGAAGAATATATTCGCTATGGCGGTTTTCCTGGTTCCATAAATTATGATAATTACGAAGATAAATTATTATATACTAAAAATGTTATTAATCAAATTTTTGATAAAGATATTAAAAATAACAAGAAAATTAAAGATAAAAGTTTATTTGAAGTTATTCAAAAATATATAGTTAATAACTTTGGCTCTTTAATATCTGTTGGTAAAATATATAAATATTTAACTTTTGACCAAAACATTAGTATAGATAGAAGAACTATTAAAAATTATATAGAAATATTAGAAAATGCCAAAATAATTTATCCCTGTGAATTATTTGATCTTAAATCTAAAAAAGTTTTAACTGGTGAAAAAAAATATTATCTAGCTGATTTAAGTATTTATTTTGCTTTAAATACTGATAATCGTATTAACTATGGGCCTGTTTTAGAAAATATTTTATTTTCTTATTTAAAAAGTAAAAATTATAGTTTAAGTGTTGGTAAAATAGGTACTTTAGAATGTGATTTTATTGCCCGCCGTAATATGAATGAATACTTTTATATTCAAGTATCTAAAAATATTGATGATAATAAGACCGCATCTAGAGAATATAAACCATTTTATGAAATTAAAGAACTATATCCCCGCTATTTATTTGTTTTAGATTTAATCATCCAAGATAATGTTGAAGGAATACATAATATCAATTTAGTTGATTTTATTGCTAACAATGAAGATTTAAAATAAGTTAAAAATATGAAAGGTAGTGATTATAATGGCAGAATTTATATCTATTGAAAAAAATAAATATAAAATTATTGGAACACTAACTGAAGAAGATATAAATAGAATAAATACATTTAAGAATAGAACAACTTTAATACTTGATAATACTGTTGGTTTATCAAGCAAGTTAATTTCTAAAATAAAATCTAATCGTGTTGTTTTTAGTATTAAAGGGGGATTAGATTATGATACAAAACAAAAATATAAAGCCCAAAATTATATTGATAGAACTTTCGTATCCCCTAGTGGATTAAAAAACATTATTAAATATTTTGAATATAACGAGAGTTTAATCGATCCAAATTGGAACGAATTTGAAAAGGCTATGTTTTTATATAATGCTCTTGTCGTAGATATGGAATATGCTAAAGATTATGAAAAAATTCAATCCAAAGGTACAACTGAAAGAAGTTTAAATGGAATATTATATGGTAAATTAGTTTGTGCTGGTTTTGCTCAAGTATATAAAGAAATGTTAGATAGAGTTGGAATAAAGAACTATTATCAAAATCAAAAGGATGTCCATGCCTTTAATATCATTGAAATAGATGGTAAAAAATATGGTGTAGATGTTACATGGGATAATAATGATAAAAAGAATAACAATGGTAGATGTGGCTTTGGAAGATTTGCCAATGATCCAGAATTCTATACTAGATATGGACATCAATTATATACTGAAGAATTTACTTTTGATTCCGAAGAAGAATGGGAAACAACAATATTTTATGATCCCGATGAAGAAATATACGATTTATCAATACTAAATATGGATCAACTAAATGAATATTATAGTCATATTGCTGCAAAAATTAATAGTAGAAAAACATTTAGATATAATTTCCAAAGTCTACCTCTTGAAATTAAAAATAGATGTTTGCCTGTTGATATAGTTGAACTAAGATTAAAACAAGAAGCAACCCAAGAATATCCTATTGTTGCAATTATAGACTTTTTAAAAAAGAGAAATGCTTTACAAGTCGATTCCCAATTAGTAGATGCTTTTTCTCGTAGAAAAGGCTATTTATTAGACATGGGTAATACAGATGGAAAATATAAATATGGTATTAATTTAGCATTAATTGGTCTTGATAATTATAAGATTGATCGAGATGGAACTATAACATTTGATGATGGTAATGAAAAAAGACACAGCACTATTTGGGGAACTTTTACTAATTTTTCCAATATACCTCAAGAAGAATTAAATACCTTATATAATACTTTAAACAAGTATTTAAATCAATATCTTAATAATTATATTTCTAATATTGTTAATAATTTAGATACATTATTAGTAAATTACGAATATAAACCTAATGAATGGGATTTAGATAGAGCAATTGAAAATAGTAATATCTATAGTAAGTTAGCAATAATAACTAATAGTCGAGATTATTTGCTAAAAATAGGTATGAGTAACCAAGAAGTTGATAATATCATTCAAAAAATAACAACCAAACACAATGAAATACATAAACCATATGAAAAGACTATTAATCAAAAAGAACAAGATTTAGACTTTCTATCAGGAATATTTAATGATTTAAATATGATATGGCAAACAATTGAATATGACTTACAAAAACAAATAACTGAAAAGGAATTTATTTCATTATATAATAATGTAGATTATATGATTCAATTATTTGAAAAATATATTACCATTGCAGGAAATAAAAAATTTAAGTTTGAGGAATATAATATTTCAAAGGAAGATTTACAACAATTATTAAATAAAGTAATCCAAGATTATCAAAAAAAGAAAATGTTAAATAAATCTGTTGAAGTAGAAGAAACTCAAAAATTTCGGAATGTATAGAAAAACTTTACCCAAGTTTTTTTATACTTTCTTCCACAATCTAAATCGTTTTTTAAAAAGCGATTTTTTTTATTCCAAACTATTTAACACTTCTTTTAGTTTTTCTTCCCGCCAAATAGTTATATTCAAATCTTGGGCTTTTTGAGCTTTAGAACCCGGATTTTCCCCAATGATTACAATATCGGTATTTTTGCTAACTGAATCAATAGCCTTACCACCATATTCTTCTAATTTGGCTTTAATTTGATCACGAGAGATGCCTTCAATAGTTCCCGTAATTACAAACTTTTTATCGGTAATATTTTCATTAAATTTAACACTAGCTCCTAAATAGGTCATATTAACACCTACTTCTTTTAATTTGTTAATAACTTTAAAGTTATCAACATTATTAAAATAAGTTACAATATTTTTAGCTAAAATATCGCCAATATCTCGAATACTACGCAATTCTTCTTCAGTTGCCATCATTAAATTATCGATATTTTTATAATTATTAGCTAATAATTTAGCATTTTTAGCCCCAATTCCTTCAATTCCTAAAGCGAATAATAACCTCTCTAGACTATTATTTTTGGAATTTTCAATAGCTTCAATTAATTTATTAACTTTTTTATGACCATAACCTTCTAAAGCAATAATGTCTTCTTTAAAGTTTTTTAAATAATAAAAATCCCAAACATTTTTTAAGAAACCTTCATTATAGAAATCTTCTACTATTTCATCGCCCATACCATCTATATTCATCGCATTACGACTAGCAAAATGAATTAAACCTTCAATATTTTTTCTTGGACATTCATTATTTACACAAAAATAATCAACATTTCCTTTTTTTACTAAAGGACTTCCACATATAGGACACTCTTTAATCATTTCAAAAGGTATTTCCTGGCCACTGCGTCTTTCTATTTTAGCTTCGACAACTTCCGGAATAACATCTCCCGCTTTTTTAATGGATACAATATCTCCAATTCTTAAATCTAAACTACGACAATAATCTTCATTATGTAAAGTTGCTCTAGATATTGTTGAACCCGCGACGATTACAGGGTCTAATACGGCATTGGGCGTAATTTGCCCTGTCCTTCCTACTGTAAATTTAATATCTTTTAATTTAGTTAAAACTTCGGTTGCCGGAAATTTGTAAGCTGTAGCCCATCTAGGATATTTAACTGTTGAACCAAGTTCTTG
>CANQOE010000046.1 GCA_947625315.1 uncultured Bacilli bacterium
ACCAATAAATTTAACTGGAATATTAACCGTTTCTTTAATAGCTAATACTATTCCGCCTTTAGCAGTTCCATCAAGTTTTGTTAAAACTATTCCCGTAATATTAGTAATTTCTTTAAAACTCTGGGCTTGTAAAATACCATTTTGACCAGTTGAAGCATCAATTACAAGTAGAGTTTCTTGAGGAGCATCGGGAATAATTCGGCCAATTACTTTATTGATTTTTTCGAGTTCTTTCATTAAGTTAACTTTATTTTGCAGACGACCTGCAGTATCGACTAAAACAATATCAGCTTGTTCTATCATAGCTTTTTTTAAACCATCAAAGATAACACCAGCGGGATCCGTATTATCCTTGCCATAAAATAGAGAACCAGTTTTTTCTGCCCAAATGCGCAATTGTTCAACAGCTCCCGCCCGAAAAGTATCTCCGGCGATTAACATAACTTTATGACCTTCATTTTTATATTTATAAGCAAGTTTAGCAATGGTGGTAGTTTTACCTACCCCATTAACTCCGACCATTAAAATAACTGTTGGTCCATTTTCATTCATCTTAATTTTATCAGATAAAGAAGAACCATCAACATATATTATAAATAATTCATCGACTATTACTTCTTGTAAATAAGCAGTATCTACAATATTTTCTTTTTTAACTCGACTTCTTATTTGGTCCATAAATTTTATAACAGTATTAACGCCTATATCGGCCATGATTAAAAGTTGTTCTAATTCTTCAAAATATTCTTCGCTTACTTTAGTATATTTATGACCTAAAATACTTAATTCATTTACAAATTCTTGGCGAGTTTTTTCTAAACCTTTGTCATATACTTCTAAATCTTCTTGTTTTTTAGGAGGTAGTTCTTCAGGTTTGTGTTTAAATACTTCTTTAAATTTGGAAAATAAGCCCATTATTAACCTTCTTTCTGTAGTTTAATTGTATCATTTTAAGAAAAAGTTGTAAAGCGATTTTTAACTTTATAAATAAGTTCCTTAAATTTTTAATTATTTAAAAAAATAGATAATAAATTAAATTTTTTAGACAATTTTTTGTCTAATTTAGTAAAGAAGTTTGCATTTAAGTTCTTTTTAAGGTATAATTATAATTGGTGAAGATTTATGGCAAAAAAGAAACAATCAAAATCACAAGAAAGTAATAATTTTCAATATAGTGTTGAATTAACCGGTTTAATTCTTATTTTAATTGGTTTAATAGGATTTGGATTTGGACCAGTTGGTTCATTAATAAAGAAATTTGCAATGTTTTTAGTGGGAGGTTGGGCATGGATATTTATGCTTATTTTCCTTCTATTTTTAGGAATATATATGTTATTTAAAAGAAAACTACCTAAATTTTTAAGTTCGAGATTAATTGGAATATATGTAATTATCTTTGTGGTATTAGTAGCTTCCCATTTTGGCTTTATTGAACAATGTAAACAATCAAAAGAAATATTTCAAGTAACTATCGATAAATTTATGGAACGCATATCAACAATTGGCAGTGGAACCGCTTTATTTACTAGTGGAGATACAACAATTGAAATTGGTGGAGGAATAATTGGGGCGTGTGGCGCTGTTTTATTTAGTAGTTTATTTGGTCTTACTGGGACTAAAATTGTCTGTGTTATTCTTTTAGTCTTTGGCTGTATTTTAGTCTTTAATATTACACTTGCCGATATATTCCAAAAGATTAAAGCGCTATTTAAAAATCTTAAAGATAATGAAAGCACTGAAGAAGAAGAAATTCCAAAAGTTAAAAATGAACTTGAATATGCTGATATACCAGAAGAAATTCCGAAAAATGATAAACTAGTTATTACGAGTATCGATGAATTAAAAAATTTAAAAGAACCTCAAGAAAAAGAAAATTTAGAAGTACCGAAAAATTACGAAGTTAATTCAACTTATACTCTACCACCTTTATCACTTTTAGATGATGTTAAAGCTAATCCTAAAAAAGTTAATTCGAATAATTATATTAATTCTAATCGGGAAAATTTAGAGAGAGTATTAAAAGATTTTCAAATTAATGGGCAAGTAGTGGAAATTCATATAGGCCCCGCGGTAACCCAGTTTGAAGTAAAAGTTCCAAGTGGAACAAAGGTTAGTCGAATAAGTGGCATTAATAAAGAAATTGCTTTAGCTCTAGCAGCCAAAGATGTGCGAATTCAAGCCCCTATTCCAGGAAAAAGTACAATTGGAATTGAAATACCTAATCCCACAATTAGTATGGTTAAGTTTAAAGAAGTTTTAGCTTATGAAAATAAAGATAATAGTAATGCCAAAATATTAGTTGCTTTAGGTAAAGATATTATGGGAGTTCCTCAGTTAGCAGATTTATCGAAAATGCCTCATCTTTTAATCGCTGGTTCAACTGGTTCTGGTAAATCAGTTTGTACGAATACTATTATTTGTTCTATTTTAATGCGTTATAAACCCGATGAAGTTAAATTAATGTTAGTAGATCCTAAAAAAGTTGAATTATCTAATTATAATGGTGTTCCTCATTTATTATGTCCGGTTGTAAGTGATCCTAAAAAAGCCAGTATTGCTTTACAAAAATTAGTTAGTGAAATGGAAAGACGCTACGACATGTTTAGTGAAAAGAATGTTAAAAATATTGGGGGATATAATGAATTAATTGATAAAGAAAATAAAAACCGCGATGAAAAATTACCAAGAATGCATTATATTGTGGCAATTATTGATGAGTTAGCGGATTTAATGCTCGTTGCTTCCAAAGAAGTTGAAGATTCTATTATGCGAATTACCCAAATGGCTAGAGCAGCCGGAATTCATTTAATCGTGGCAACGCAAAGACCATCAACAGATGTCATTACCGGAGTAGTTAAAGCTAATATTCCATCAAGAATAGCTTTTGCAGTAGCTTCTAATATCGATTCGCGAACAATTCTTGATTCTAGTGGAGCCGAAAAACTTTTAGGTAAAGGTGATATGTTGTTCTTGCCAATGGGTAGTAATGTGCCAACTCGTATTCAAGGATGTTTTATCGATGATGGAGAAATAGCAAGAATTATCGATTATGTATGTAAACAACAAATGGCCAGATATGATAGTGAAATGGAAAATCTAAATGTCAATAACAATGGTTCTATCCATGGCTCAAATGAAACCGAAGAATACGATGATCCGATGTATAATGAAATTGTAGAATTTGCTATTTCGACTGGAAAGGTTAGTACTTCCCTACTTCAAAGAAGATTTAGATTAGGTTATAATCGGGCAGCTAGAGTTGTAGATTTACTTGAAGAACGAGGAATTGTTGGACCAGCCAATGGTTCTAAACCACGAGAAGTATTAGTTAAATTAGATAACCAAGGCAAAGAAGAATAAAAAAATAAATTGAAAATAAGATAATATTATGGTAAAATACTAGTAGGAGGATAAGTTATGAATAAATTTAAAAATAATCATATATGGGTTGTTTTAGGAGTTATTTTATTAATTGTTTTAGGTAGCATTTATTGTTATAAATGGTATAAGGTTAAACAAGCAGAAAAATATTATACAAGTTATTTAGTAGATACTAATACTATTAATTTTGAAATAAATAACTTAGATGAAATGACTAATGTTCTTTCGGAAACAGCCAATTATTATTTTGTTTATATTAGTTATACCCAAGATGAAGATGTATATCATTTAGAAAAGGAATTAAAACCTTTAATTGATGAATATAATTTAGCAAATAACTTTTATTATGTTAATGTAACGGAAATTAAAAATACTTATCCTAATTATTTAAGCGATATAGCTATTGCTTTAAATATTAATAAAGATAATCTTAAAAATATTCCTATTATTTTATATTTTAAAGATAAAGTATTACAAACTGAAGGAGTTAGTACAGCAAAAGATTTTAAAGATTTATTAGATAAATATAATATTAAAAATATGTAAAAAAGAAGCACAATAAATTGCTTCTTTTTAAGTTAAAGATAAAATAGTTTTTTTAGATAAACCAGTTGCTTTTTCAATGATTTCTATGGAGACATTTTGTTGTAATAGATTTTTGGCCGTTCTCTTTAAGGCTATATTTTGACCTTGCCTTAACCCACGTTTTTGACCAATTTCTCTTCCTTCTCGATTAATATCCGCGATATATTGTTCAAAACTATTGTTTTGAAATTCTTTATTTAAGTCTTTTACATATTTGTACATCTCTTCCATCACCTTTTCTCCTTTCCTTATGTACTTTCTCATCTCTTTTTAATTTTCACTATTTATTAATCTTATTATACTTATTACTAAACTTTTATCTTTATTATATTCGATACTTTTTAGCTTGTCAAGTCTTATTAAGATTACTTTGATTTTTTCTTTTCCTATCTTATTTGTCTTTAGGTTTTTCATCGTATACACATTTATTAATTCTTCACTATTTCTTAAATAATTTCCATTCATAAAGTTTATACTATACACTGTCTTATATTCGCCATAACTTTTTCTTTTTGTTTCACCTATTATCTCTAACTGTCCATTATATAATCTACAAGCATAACTATAACTTTTATTATATTCTCTACTTCCAAATTTACTATTATACATCTCTAAAGATATTATCTCTTGAGTTTCACTTAAACCAATTATATCTCCATAGTAATCTTTTTCACTTAAATTTTTGCCACTCATTAAAACTTGAGACATAATTACTTTATATTGAAATCTCTCACTCATCCCCAGATATTCAAAAAGAGCATCAACAAAATATTTAAAAAAAACATCATTATGAAAGAATCTTTTGAAAAGATGATCTTTTTTAATATTAATAGGTATCATAGATTATAAACCTCCCTTCATATATAATTATTTCCAATACCTACTCTATTTCCTTCTTTTCATAAAAAAATGGCACCTTTTTTGGAATTTTGCTCCATAGTTCGACAAATTATGACCCATAAAAAAAGAATGAATTAGCTTCACTCTTTTATCTTATTATTTTTCTTTAATATATAATTTATCATGAGAAACATCTACGATTAAAGTACTATTTGGCTTAATGTCATCTTCTAATAAACTTTCGGCAATAATTGTTTCTAGGTTGTGAGTAACAAAACGTTTAATAGGACGAGCACCATAAGCTTCATCATAAGAAGAATCAATAATAAAATCTTGGGCTTTTTTGGTTAATTCTATTTTGATGTTTAAATGTTGTAAACGATTTTCCGTTTCTTTAATTATTTTATTTAAAATATCATATACAACAGTTTTATTTAATGATTTAAAAATAATTATTTCATCAATTCGATTAATAAATTCCGGTTTAAAAGCTTTTTTTAATGCTTCCATAACTTTAGTATTATTATCTTCTAAAACATAATCACTACCTAAATTAGAAGTCATAATAATAATTGTATTTTTAAAATCAATTAATTTACCAGTAGAATCAGTAATTCGCCCATCATCTAGTATTTGTAATAAAATATTAAAAACATCAGGATGAGCTTTTTCTATTTCATCAAATAAGACAATACTATAAGGATTACGTCTAACTGCTTCCGTTAATTCTCCTCCTTCATTATAGCCAACATATCCGGGAGGAGCTCCGATTAAACGCGATACATTAAAGGCCTCCATATATTCCGAACAATCAATTCGAACCATATGACGTTCGTCATCAAAAAGATTGTAGGCTAAAGCTTTAGCCAGTTCAGTTTTTCCAACCCCAGTTGGTCCTAAAAAGATAAAGGAACCAATTGGTCTATTAGGGTCTTTTATCCCACTTCGAGCGCGAATTATGGCTTCACTAACACATTTAACGGCTTCATCTTGACCTATAACTCTTTTTTTAAGATTAGTTTCAAGATTAAGGAGTTTTTCTTTTTCACCACTAACTAAACGTTCAACAGGAATATGAGTCCATTTAGCAATAACTCTGGCAATATCTTCTGAATCAACTGTATCACTTAACATTTTGGAATCAATTTGTTTTTGAAGATTTTCTAAATCTTGTTCTTTGGCTGGAATATCGCCATGACGAATACGGGCGGCAGTTTCTAAATCGTAATTATTCTCGGCTTTATTTAATTCAAAACGTAAATGTTCTAATTCTTCTTTCTTTTTATTTATTTCATCATTTAAATTTTTTTCTTCCTCCCATTTTTGACGCATGGTATTTTCTTCTTCTTTTAAAGTAGTTAGTTCTTGGTCAATTTCTTTTTTGCGAGCTAAAGATAGAGCATCTTTTTCTTTCTTGATAGCTTCAGCTTCGATTTCAAGACTCATAATTTTACGAGTTAAAGTATCTAAAGAAGTAGGAACAGAAGCCATTTGCATTTTAATTGTGGCACAAGCTTCATCTACTAAATCAATTGCTTTATCTGGTAAAAAACGATCAGTTATGTAACGATCGGCAAGAGTCGCGGCACTTACTAAAGCACTATCTTTAATATTAACACTATGATAAAGTTCATAACGCTCTTTTAAACCTCTTAAAATAGTAATAGTATCTTCAACATTGGGTTCATTAACTTGAATTTTTTGCAGACGACGTTCTAAAGCCCCATCTTTTTCAATGTATTCACGATACTCTTTTAAGGTAGTAGCTCCAATTAAACGAATTTCGCCACGAGCAAGCATCGGTTTTAACATATTACCAGCATCAATAGCTCCTTCAGCGCCTGCTCCCACAATCATGTGAATTTCATCGATAAATAAAATTATATCACCATTAGAATCACTAATTTCTTTTAAAACTTTTTTTAATCTTTCTTCAAATTCCCCACGATATTTAGCGCCGGCGATTAATGAACCTAAATCTAAAGACCAAATTTTTTTATTTTTTAAAGTACTTGGAACATCACCTTGAATGATACGAATTGCTAAACCTTCGACAATGGCAGTTTTACCTACACCAGGTTCTCCAATTAAAACGGGATTGTTTTTGGTTTTACGTGATAAAACGCGAATTATTGAGCGAATTTCTTCATCGCGGCCAATTATGGGATCTATTTTATTATTTTTAGCACTTTCGGTTATATCGCGACCATAACGTTCTAAAACATTTTCTTCTTCATTATTATTCATATTTGGATACATATTAATCAACCTTTCATAAAATGATTATATAATAAAAATTAGCACTTGTCAATAGTAAGTGCTAATTTATTAAAAGCAGTTTAAAATATATAGATTTAAGCTTTTTGATATTATTTTTTAATTCGTTATACCTTCCAGCAAAGTAACTTTTTTATTTTTTAAAGTACTTGGAATATCAATAACTCTTTGGTTAGAGCTTCCCCGATATTGAAGCAAAAAGTTATGTAATTCATCTTTATATTGGCCATCTACTAAGACATCAATATAATTAAAGATTTCAGATCCTACTAAATTATCATATAAGAAACCACTCCATACCCAGATATTTTTAGCCGGATATTTTTCTTTAAAGGCTTTAGCAAGTTTAGTTACTCCTTCAATATTTTGAGGATGAAGAGGTTCCCCACCTAAAATTGACAAACCTTTTATTTGAGGGTTATTTGCCAGTTCTAAAATATGATTAATTGTTTCATCGATAAATTCTTTACCACCCTTAAAATCATGAGTTTCAGGATTAAAGCAATTAGGACAATTGAAAGTACAACCTTGAACAAAAATGGATACCCGAACCCCCGGACCATTAGATATATCCATTTTTCTTATTTTGTTGTATCTCATGCCGCTTCCTCATCATCTTTATTATCGATATGTAATACTCTTTCTTTTATTTCTTGAGTTCTTCCTTTATTCCAGAAGTTAGCGCCTATATAACCACAAGTACGTCTTGCAACATTTAATTTATCATGGTCACGATTACCACAGTTTGGACAATACCATTCTAAATCATCATCGATTAAAATTTCGCCAGTATAACCACATTCTTGACAATAATCAAGTTTAGTATTTAATTCGGCATACATAATATTATCATAGATAAATTTCATAACTTCGATAACCGCGTCTAGATTATTAGATAGATTAGGAGTTTCAATATAAGAAATTGCTCCTCCAGGACTTAAAGCTTGGAATTCACTTTCTAGTTTTAATTTAGTGAAAGCATCAATTTCTTCAAATACTGGAACATGATAAGAATTAGTAATATAATCTCTATCGGTAATTCCTTTGATAACCCCAAATCTTTCTTTTAAGCATTTAGCAAATTTATAAGTAGTTGATTCAATTGGGGTACCATAAACAGAGTAATCGATGTTTTCGGCTTCTTTCCATTTTTTGCAAGCTTCATTAAGTTTGCGCATAACAGATAAACCAAATTCTTTACCTTTACCATTATCAGTATGGGAATGTCCTGTCATAAATTTAACACATTCATATAGACCAGCATAGCCTAAAGAAATTGTCGAATAGCCTCCATGTAATAAATCATGAATTGATTCACCCTTTTTAAGACGAGCTAGAGCTCCATGTTGCCATAAAATTGGG
>CANQOE010000047.1 GCA_947625315.1 uncultured Bacilli bacterium
TCATTAAACTCCTTTGCTTTATTAACATTTTTTCCATAACAATTGGATCTACATATTTTGAAATATCTTTATCAAGACTAAAAATTTCTTTGACCATACTTGATGATACAAATTGAAATTCTTTATCTGCAAATAAGCAAATTGTATTTACTTTATTATTGGATATTTCCTTATTCATTTGCTGTAATTGAACTTCATAGTCATAATCACTTAAACTTCTAAGTCCTCTAATAATTGCTTTACACTCATTATGTAGAGCAACATCAGCTGCAGCACCACTAGTAGAAATAACTCTTACATTATTCATTCTTTTATATAATTCTTTAATTATTTCCATTCTTTCTTCTAGAGTAAACAATCCAGATTTTTTTAAAGGGTTTTGCATAACCGCAATTATTACTTCGTCAAATAAATCGCTTGCTTGTTCAACAATATTCATATGTCCTTTAGTCATTGGGTCAAAACTTCCAGGATATAAAACTTTTGTCATAATGATTTCACCAACCTTTTAACTGTTTCTTTATCATTTGCTTTTATAACATAATCAAAAGCACTTTTATCAAATTCAATACTTGCTTTTTCTCTTAAATCAAATGCTTCTTCTGATATGTTATCTCTTTTAATTGCTCTTTGTTTTCTAATTTCATATGGAATATCTAAAAGTATTTTTATATCGCACATATCAAAGTATTTTGAAATTGATAGTAATAACCAATCTAGAATTATAATTTTATCTTTATGAAGATTTAAAAAGTTATCAATTTCTCTTTGCATATATTTCCATGTAATATCAGATAATTTAGCCATTTCATTTCGTGAATTAAAAACTATTTCACCAAGTTTTTTTCTATCAACCATATTTTCATTAATAATAGATTTTCCAAATGAATTTATTAATTCTTTTTTAATTTCTGGTAGTAATAATACTCGATGACCGACTTTATCAATATCTAAATGTACTGCTTTATTATTTGCTAATTTTATTATTTGGTTTGCCAGGGTACTTTTACCACACCCAGACTTACCACAAATACCTATAATCATACTTTTTCTCCCATCTACTTGTATTATATTACATTTTTTGATATAATTAAAATACATATTAATTATGTTTATCATAACAGGAGGTTATTATGAATATAGACTTTGAATTATATAGAATCTTCTATGTAGTAGCAAATCACTCTAATATTACTAAAGCAAGTGAAGAATTAAGTATATCTCAGCCAGCAATAAGTAAGTCGATTAAAAGCTTAGAAGAACAACTAGGTGGCCAATTATTTGTTAGAACAAAACGAGGAGTTGTTCTTACTGAAGAAGGTAAAGAGTTTTATAATTATATAAAACAAGCAATTGAATATATTAATAATGCTGAAAACAAATTCACTGATCTTATTAATCTAGAAACAGGATGTATAAAAATTGGTATTAGTACAACATTAACAAAAGAATTTTTACTTCCATATTTAGAAGAATTCCATTCTTTATATCCTAAAATAGATATACAAATAATTACCAGTTTAACTTCAGATTTAATGTCAAAACTAAAAAATGGATTAATAGATATTGTAATATTAAATTTAAATGATAAAAATTATGGTAATGATATTGATATTATTAAATGTAGAAAGATAAATGATTGCTTTGTAGTAAATAATAAATATAAGGATTTAACTCTTAAAGAAATATCTTTAAAAGATTTAAATAATTATCCTTTAATTTTACAAGCTAAAGGGTCAAATACTAGAGAATTTTTAGATAATATAGCAAGAAAAAATGGTGTTGTTCTTAAACCAAATATTGAATTAGCAAGTTATTCATTAGTTGTTGAATTTTCTAAAATTGGACTTGGTATTGGATATACAACTAAAGAATATATTAAAGAGGCAATTAAAAATAAAGAATTATTTGAATTAAAAATAAAAGAAAAAATTCCTAGTAGATATATAGGAATTGCATTAACCAAAAATCATGTACCCAATTTTAGTACTAAAAAACTTATTAAGATAATAACAAAATGATTTTTAAAATTAAGATATTTATTGTTCAAAATTATCTTTTTCTTTACTTAAGTTTTGCTTCTAATAAATAGATTTGTGAGTAAAAATTCTGAAAAATTAAGAAACATTTAGGTGGTTGCAAGAAAGTTAGAATAATTAAATATTAAAAAAAAGTTTTATCTTTGATAATAATTCTATTTGGTTCAATATAGTTAAATTAGTTCTATCTATTTTTCTTATATTATCTTTAATAATTGTTGGTGTTGCTTAAGCAAAAATCACATATCAGTTCTAATTTTTTTCTTAAACTTTCTTCTCTAATAATATTTACAATAGTACCATTCTTTCCTTTAGCTTTGTTTTGTAAACAAAAAAACTAATCCATTTCTGAATTAGTTATATTTTAAAACTCGGCTATAAACCGAGTTTGATATCAATTTGGTAGCGACGGTGAGATTCGAACTCACGACACCGCGGGTATGAACCGCGTGCTCTAGCCAACTGAGCTACATCGCCAAATAAAACTTGCATTAATAATATATCAAACTAAATTATTAAAGTCAAGCTTTTTTTGTTACTTAATTTTATTGTTTTTCTAGTTGTTTAATTCGTCTTCTTAAATAACTTAATTCCACATCTTTAGGAGGATTTAAAGTTTCTTCTTTAAATTTACAATGCGTACAAACTCTTTGCCATTTAGAATTATTTAAGCTCCAATCTCCAAAATTATGACCATTTAGTTGACACTCTTTTTCCAATTGGGCTTGTTTTTGAAGATATTGAAAACGCGCGACATTTTCTTTAAAAGAAGATAAAATTTTTATTTGCATATCTTCACTTAATTTAGCAAAAGAAGATAAAGTATTAGAATCTAGGTGTTTTAAAAACATTTCTTCTTTATTAAAACTAGCAAAATAAGCTTGATAATTCCAAGTTATTTCATAATAAGAATAAGAAGCTTGATTGTAACTATTTAAATATAAACAATATTGGTTCGCAAAAGAAACAAAATTATCAGTATTTAATAATTCGGCTATTTCTTGATAACCTTCATCAATTTTATATTTATAATTAAAAAGTTTAATTGTTAAAAATCCCGAATTGGCAGTATTTAATTGTTGAGCTAACTTTTTTATGAAAATATTTAAGACTTTATTTTGAATAGCTTGAATATCCTTGGGTATTTCTTTTTCCCCTTCTTGACAATTAAAAATTTACTTAAACTATATAAATCTGTATTATATTGCATATAAAATCCTCCATTTGATTTTATATTATAGCATTATTTAAGCAATCCAACAAGGGAAATCAGCAATATTTTTAGATATTTCTTGATATAAATCATTTATATTATCACTGATTTGGCGTAAACTTTGTTCATCAGTAAAACCTAAACCGCGACAGGCAACCATATCATTTATTACTTGAAAAATATACATGGGTTCCATATGCATTTCTAGATAGTTGATAAAATTTAAAATGTTGGGATTAAATAAATTAAGATGGTATTTACCTATACTTAAAGTTTCTTCTAAAGTATATTTTTTTAGAGAAAAAGATGGTAAACGTTTTTCTAAAACTTCTTCAAAGTAAGGATAATCTTTAGATATAACATAACTTTTTTTGTTTAATTTAACAATATCGACACATTCATAAAGACGGCGATTATCATGAAGACTGGTTATAAAAGTTTCTTTCGTAATTTTAATGTTGTAATTATGTAAAAGTTCGATAAATAAATCAAGTTCCAAAACATTATAAATGTGCGTTAAACCAATAATAACTGTTGAATAAAAATCAGTAAGGTCATGTTCTTTTTTATTATATAAGTTAAGGGCCATTTTAACATAGTTATAAATATCTTCGTAAATAAAATACTCTTTATTTTCTAAACCAACTAGATAATTGACAAATAAATCAAAAAACAAGGTATATTCGATATAGCCATATTTTTTTTGGATACGGGGTTTCTCGAGTAACGATTGTAAAATATTTATTTCTTCCGCATTACAAAGATTTAAAATTATTTCCGGGTCTTCTTTAAAAGCTTCGATAACTTCTTGATACATTTGCATTTTAGTTATTTTAGCATAACTTTTAGGACTCTTAATAATTATTTTATAATATTCGTAAAACCCCTCTTTAGATACTTTATTAGCAACATCTTTTAAAGTTTTCATTTATACTCCTCGATTAAGCGTTTATGAATGCCTGGTTCCACTATGTTTATGGCATTTATCGCTAATTCTAAACTATTTTTAAAGTTACCTTTATTAAAAGCACTTTCGGCTTTAACTAATCCAAGTTCGACATCTTTATGCATAGCCCTATAACGATTACCATAGACAATAGCCATCTCGGCCATTTTGGCGGTTTTAATGGTTTCTTTAGTCGTATTATAAACTTTTAAAGTTAAATCACGAGCTGTATCAACACGCGTATTTAAAGTTTTAATGGAAATTGGACGTTTTTGCAATTCATCCATCATATCACTTAAAGCACTTGAAGCTTCACTTAATTCAACATAGAAATTTTTAGGGGTTACAGGTAGTTTAAAGGAACTAAAGTTGTTTTTTGCTTCCCCTAAAATCTTTTTAATTTCTTCTAATTGTTCGCGAGCACGTTTTTCATCTTCTTTTAAAGATGCTAAACTACGTAAAGTTTGTTCTAATTTTTCTTCTGTTTTTAATAATTTAGCATTTAAAATTTCCATTTCTTTATGAAGACGCGAATAAGCGAGCGTTTTAGAACGATGAAGTTCAATAATGCGATTGTAATCATCTTTTATTTCGAAAATACTCGCATCAATATCAGTTAAGACTTGAACATCTTCATCACTTAAATCATAGCTATAACGTAGATTATCAATTTTGCGATTTAAATCACTGCTGATTTTTTCTAATTTATTAGCTTTAAGTAAAATACTTCTTTGATAATCTTCAAAAAATTTCCGAGCTAATCGTTCTTTATCAAAATTTTGATATAAAGAATCAAAATAATCTAACATTGTTTTAAGTTCAAAAACACTATCTTCTAAATTTAAAACATTTAAACGAGCAAAAATATCACTAATTTTTTTGTCAGTCTCGGCGACATTATATTCGATGTTTAAATAGTCAAGATTATATCCCTCTTTTTGCATTCTATCTTTAATTTTAATAATATCTTCTATTTTATCAGGAATTAATTTTTGACCCATAAGAATAATAGATGGCGCTTCTTCAATAACAACTTTTAAATTACCAATTGTGTCGGTAATAGCTTTAACTATTTTTCCTACTTCGGTATATTCGTTTTGTTCCATAGCCCTTTCAAAAGTACTAAATAATTTATCAACATTTTCAAATTGCAATTCTAAGGGTTTTTCTAACATATTATATTCATCTTTATTGTTGTGATATTTATTTAAGATATTGCGATAATCACTTTTAAGTTTGGTAATAGTTTCCCGATTTTTTTCTTCGCTTAAAGTAATTTCCCGAACCTCATCTAATAAAAAGTTGGATTTAGTTTTAACATAGGCAATATCTAGCTCTAAATCAACAATTTTTTTCTTTAAAGTTTTATAATCTTTTTCTTCAAATATATCTTCAATTTCAATTAAAGCATCGGTAATTTTAGGTATTTCCACTTCTTTAATATCTTTTAGTCTTAAAACCCAATTATCATACTTTTTTTGTAATTCTTCATTATTAATTAAAGCACTAACTTTATTTAACTCCGAAAGAATAGAAGCCCCAACAATAAGGTTCTTATCTCTTTCTAAAGTATTGATTTCATCTTTATATTTTTTCTTTTCTCTTTTATTTAACCAATTTAAAACTAAAACAATAATTAAAACTGTTAATATATAATATAAAATACCAATTAAAATAAAAGTTGTTTTACTAATCATTTTAGGTACCACTTCCTATTATAATTTTATCACAAAATGATATAATTTGTCGAGATAAATAATGCATTATTTATGATTTTTTCACGACCTTCATCTGAGGAAATTTTTTAATCATGTATTCATCGGGATACCAATCATTTATTAAAGCAAAGATAGAAGTACTTTCTTTTGAGGCATATCTTTTTGTAGCTAATATTGTTAATGAGATATTTAAACTCATAAATAAACCTAATAAAATAGTTATAATCGTTAATTTATGATTAGTTAAAAATTTCTTAATTAAAGGATATAAAAGATAAAATGAACCTAAACTTAAGAAACCCCAGGCTAAAGAATATGGCAAATATACTCTACCCGCGATATTTAATTTAAAATTAGTATAATTCCAGGTAGATGTTCCCCAGATATATTCTTGAAATAAACTAGCTAAATATTCAAAAATACTTCCTATTAAAACAGCATAAATAAATTGTTTAAGAAGACTTTTGGTTTGCAATTTTTTCATAAAATAAATAATGATTATTAAACCCAAACCATATATTGGTTTAAAAGGGCCATATAAAAGACCTTGTTTATTGATAAATTCTTGATATTTAAAATAATGCCAAAATGTTTCTAATAAAAAACCGAGGAAGCTACCAATTACAAAGAGCCAAATATTTTCTTTTAAAGCTTTAGACATAGAGTTCACCTACTAAATTATATAAATTTACCTTTAAAATATTTCGTAAATATGCTAAAATATATTTAGAGGTGAAGAAAATGCCAAAATATTATTATCAAACTTTAAGTAAAGAAGAAAAAAAGAAAGTAAAAAAAGAATATCAGAAAGAATATCAAGAAACGGAAATTATGGAAAGATTTCGGAGATTAAATATCTATGCTATAATTGCCATATTATTTGGGTTATTCTTAATTATATATGCTTACTTTTTTGAAAATAAAAATATTGGGAGTATAATTTTAGGAATTACAATGCTTATTTTAGCTTTAGTCTTTATAATTGGAAAAGCTTTAGTTAAATTAAGACTTTTAAATAAAGTAGCTTTAAATCAAAAAAGAAAGAAAGTTGAAAAATAAATAACTTTCTTTTTTAATTTAAACTTTGAAGGGTGGCTAATATTTCGTCTTTAGAACGCAAACCTATTTCTTTTTGAACTTCTTGGCCTTCTTTAAAATAAATTAAAGTTGGAATACTCATAACACCAAACTTTTGAGCTAAATCTTCATGTTCATCGACATTTACTTTTAAAATGTTGGCATCAATACTTTCTAATATCGGAGCCAGCATTTTACAAGGACCACACCAATCAGCATAAAAATCAACAAGCCATAAACCATGGGCAATTACTTCTTCAAAATTTTCTTTTTCTAAATGTTTAACCATTTATTTTTCCTCCTCATAATTATTAATAATATCTTTAACACCATTAAATTCTAACTTTTTACTTTCAACTAAATTTAAAGCTTCTTCTTTAGTTATAACTTTATATTCTAACATAGTTTTTAAGATTTCTCCATTGTAAGCATCTTTATCTTGACTATCTTTATATTTTTCTTGTAATTCATGAATATTGTTAATGGCTTTATAAGTATCATTAACCATATCGCCAATAAAAGGTGTTTTAGAAACAATACTCATAGCTAAACTACTTTCAATAACCATTTTGTTAGTAACATTAAATTGTAATAGAACAAATATCGCTAAAAAACAAAAGACAACGGCCTCCAAGAAACCTAATACGGCCCCGATTATTTTAGATGGGATACCTAATATAATCGTGGCATTTAAAATAGTTTCTAAAGCTTTAGATAATTTAATAATTAAAGCTAAAATACTAGATAAAACTAAAAAGACTAAAAGATAGGCAATTGCTTCATATAATAAGATATTTAAGGTTACAAGGCCTTCCCACATTCCGGAAAATTTAAGAAATGGGCAAAATTTTAAAAGAAGCGAGGCGATGGGATTTTTTAAATAATAAGATATAACTACGACGATTACAGTACCAATTAAAGCCACTAAACTGCGAATAGCGCCTTTTTTAAAACCTAAAACAGCCCCGGCCAGTAACACTAATATTATAATGGCATCTATTATTGACATTATTTATCACACTCCTAATTAATTATATCTTAAATCTTTTGAAAAATAAATAAAAATATGATAAAATATTAAAAAGAGGTGTCAAATGACAATAGTTTTTAAAATAAGCGATAATATTAAAGAAGAAATGTGTAAGTTTTATCAAGGAAGAGAAGTATTAACCCCTCCCCCTTATAGTGTTTTTCAAGTAAAAGATATCGATTGCGTTACCACTTTATATAATTCGGGGAAAGTAATGTTTCAAGGTATTGGCGCGGATATCGAGGCTAGTTATTGGATTGAAGAAGAACGAATTAAAAATAATCGCCATATCGATATAAATGGTAAAGAAAAAAAGAAAAATAATAAACCAAGCTTTTTTATTAATGAATCTTCGATTGGTTCCGATGAAGTAGGTACGGGAGATTATTTTGGGCCAATTGTGGTATGTGAAAC
>CANQOE010000048.1 GCA_947625315.1 uncultured Bacilli bacterium
CTATTATTATCTTTAATTTATTACCTCTTATATCTTTAGATGGTTATCAATTTTTAAAAAGTATTTTGGAAATATTTCTTCCTTATAAATTATCTTTTTATTTAAGTTATATTTTAAGTATTGTATCTTTTCTCTTATTTATAACATATAATTATCTTTATTCATTAAATAATTATTTAATTATATCTTACTTAATTTATGTCTTTATTATTACTTATCGGAACTTTAAATATACTTATTTTAAATTTTTATTAGAACGCTTTTTATATAAACTTCCTTTTAAAAAAATTGAATATACTAAAGATAATATCAATCTTTTAAAAAAAGAAACTTACCATTATTTTAAAAAACCTTCTAAAATTATTAGTGAAAAAGAAAAATTAGCCAAAATGTTTGACAATAAATATTAATTAGGTTATAATAGATAACCAATAGGAGGCAATTTAAATGAATAAATATATCCATGAAATACTTAGTAATGATAGTTATCGCTTTGCTATTAAAGCTATCTTAGAATCTAATATTTTATCTTTAGAAGAATTAGTAGATATTGTTATTGAAGGAGCTTGTGAATCTGATATATCTAAATTATTAGAATATATTGATAAAAATACATTATCGTCTAAAGAATATAATAAATTAGTAAATGCTTTAATGCATATAAATACCAGTTTAGCTAATAGATATTTAGCAAAATTATTAAATGATGATTCTTCCAATAAAGAAGAAATTATTGAATTTTTAATTCAAAATGGTGATTATTATTCTTTAAGTATTCTTAATTTAGATTTAGAAAATATTTTTAAAGAAAATAAACTTAAATTAAATTATTTAGAAGTTGTTAAAAATATTTGGCATAGAATTTTTCTTAATCAAAATGATTACTATGAAATTTGTCAATTTTTAATCAATCAAAATATTTATAGTCAAAAAATTTTTAGAACTATATTAGAAAATAGTAATCGTTCATTTATTGAGTATTTTAAAAAATATTTAGAACACATTCAAGAATTACCGGATATTAATAGTTTAACAAATACATTAAATGATATCTTTTTCCAAAATGAAATAAGCAAGTATTCTAATGATGAACTATTTAATTACTTAATTAGTTTAGCTCAAAAAGGAGATATTTCTACTCTAAGCAAAAATAAAGAAACTTTTAAAACGATATTTACTAAAGAAGAAAGTCAAGAATTACATAAATAAGCAAAAACTATTTGACAAACTAGTTATTTTTTGTTAAAATTATAGACGTGTTATAATTTATATTCACAAAAAACCGCTCGAAAATGGTCTTAAAAATATTTATATTTACCATATAGGCGCGTCTTATTAAGAAGGAGGAATGAATATGAAAGCTATATTTACTACTGGTGGTAAACAATATTATGTTTCCGAAAAAGATGAAATATATGTTGAAAAATTACCTAATGAAGTAGGAAGTGAAGTAACATTTACGACTGTTTTAGCCATCGATGATAAAGTTGGTACTCCTTATGTTGAAGGAGCAAAAGTAGTATGTGAAGTACTTAAACATGGACGTCAAAAGAAAATTAAAGTTTTCAAATATCGACCTAAGAAAAAATATCGTAAAACTCAAGGTCATAGACAACCATACACTAAATTAGTTGTTAAAAAGATTAGTTAATGATTAAAGTATTAGTTAAAAATAAAGAAATAATTGTTAAAGGACATGCCAAATATGCCGAATATGGCCATGACATTGTCTGTGCCGCGGCATCTTCAATTGTTATTACAAGTATTAATGCTTGTTTAAAAATTGACAAGTATTATTTAAAATATACGCAAGATCAAGATAAATTAACGATTAATATTTTAAAAGATAATGAGGTATGTAATTTAATAATTCTAAATATGTTAGAAATGCTAAAAGAATTAGCCCAAGATTATCAAAAAAATATAGAGATTAAGGAGGAATAGACCATGAATTTTATGAAATTAAATATTCAATTATTTGCTCACGTTAAAGCCCAAGGTTCTACGCAAAATGGTAGAGATTCTCGCGGACGTAGATTAGGAGCTAAAGCTAGTGATGGGGAAACTGTTACCGCTGGTTCTATTTTATATCGTCAAAGAGGAACTAAAATCTATCCTGGAACTAATGTGGGGATGGGACGTGATCATACATTATTTGCCAAAATAGATGGCGTTGTTAAATTTGAGCGTTTAGGTCGCGATAAGAAAAAAGTGAGTGTTTACTAAAAAGTAAATGCTTTTTTTATAGTTTATTTATTTAGAAAAATATGTTATACTTAACATAGTAGGTGAAGAATATGAAAAAAGGTTTTGCATTAATGGAAACAATTATTGTTATAACATTTATAAGTGTATCTTTACTTCTTTTATATTCAACCTTTATTGGAATGATTAATAGTTCTAAACAAAATAGATTATTTGATAATGTTTCTAATATTTATAAAACTTATTATTTAAAAGAATATCTAAATCTTCAGGGCTTAACTAATTATACTACTAATAGTATAAAAGAACTTACTTGTAATGATTTTAACTTTGCTAGTTGTTCTACTTTAACTAAAAAATTAAATGTTTCCCATATGTATTTAGTTAAATATGGTAAATTTAATTATGATGAAAAGTTATATTCTAATAACTTCAATGATTACTTACACTTATTAAGTACCAGCGATGATTATCAATATCGCTTAATTATTGAATTTTTAGAAGGAGAAGAATATTCTTATGCTTCCCTAGCTTTAGGAGGTTCTCATGAATAAAAAAGGAATAACCATTATTGAAGTATTAGTAAGTATTAGTCTAGTATCTATTATTGTTTTACTTCTTTTAAATGTAATCTTATCTTTAAATAAAATCAATAATGATGATAGTTATGCCTCCCAAGATGAAATAGACCGCAGTGAAATAATTAAATTAATTGAAGATGATTTTTTAGCTTTAAAACTTAATGGTTTAACTATTGAAGAAAATAAAATTACGTTTAATTATTTAGATAGTACTAAAAAATTAATTATTTTTAAAGATAAAATAGTTTATGATAATAAAGAATATCCTTTAGAAAGTCCTAAAGCTACTTATGATTCTTGCTTTAGTTATCATTATACTCAAATAGATGATAATTACTATTTAATAACTATTGATATTCCCGTATTAATTGATAATGTTAATACCACCAAAATAGATGATTTATCTTTAAGTTATTTAGCATTAAAAAATGAATTTAATAATTACCCATCTAATTATACCTGTTCTAAATAATAATTATTAAAATCCCACTTATAATAGCTTGGATAATTCGGCCCTTTAAAAAGCATTTAAAATCAAGTGGAGTATCTTCTAATATCGCTTTAATTTGGGTATTAATACTTAAACCCCCAAAAGAAATAATTATAATAGCCATTATTTCTTTTAATTTGGGTAAAATACTTAAAGATCCTAAATTATTTAAACCATTAGTAATTTCTAAAAAACCAGACAATAAGACTTTTAAAGTAGGATTTAAAGGTAAAATATTAGTTATAATATAAGTTAAAAGCACATAAAAAGCAATTGTTCCTAAAACAACTAAAAGGGTAGATATAGCTCTTTTAATACTCTTAATTAGAGTTGTACTTAAAGTATTATTTTCTCTTTTTATTTCACCTATATTATTTACTGGGGCTTTCTTTCTCATTAAAAAAGCTATTATAATATTACTTAAATAATGAATTAAGATAATTTTTAAAACAATCGAAGCTTTAAAAGATAAAGATAATATTAAACTTAAAAATAAAGGATTAGCAAAATAAGTAAAATATAAATAATGATTAGCTTCTTCTAAACTAATAATTTTATTTAAATATAAATTTTTAATTAAATATCCACTGGTGGGTGTCCCACTTATTAAACTCATAAACATAATATAAGCCCCAATTCCTCTAATGTGAAATAGTTTTGTAAATAATTTATTAAAGACTAAATAAAAGTAATAGGGAATATTAGCATAAATCATTAAATCATTAATAATAAACATCGGAAATAAAGTGGGAAATACTCTTTTAAAAAATAAAGAAACACTATTATTTAAAATACTTGCTACTTCTTGATTATTTTTAATTAATATAAATAATGTTATAAATAAAAAAACACAAAATAAAAAATTACCAATTTTAGTCTTCATAAATCCTCCCTAAGTATGATATAATAAATTAGGTGATAATATGTTTACTAAAATATATGAATTTTTAAAACAGTTTATTAAAGAAAATGCTAAAAGCTTAATTGCTTTACTAATAATATATTTATTATTTACAATTGAATTACCTTTTGCGATTTATACTCCCGGAGGTGCTATTAATTTAGCTAACCGCATTGAAATAGAAGATGCTTATCCTGAAGATGGTTCTTTTAATATGGCTTATGTTTCGATGGTTAGAGGTTCGCTTCCTTATTTATTAATTGCCCGCGTTCTTCCTGATTGGGATATTGAAAAAGTTCAAAATATTCGCTTAGATGGAGAAAATGCTCAAGAAATGCAAAAAAGAGAACGACTAGATTTAGAAGAAAGCCAAGATAATGCGACGATTAATGCCTATCAAGAAGCTGGAGAAGAATTAACTATCTTAAATACTTATAATACGGTCAGTTATATTGCTAATGAAGCCCAGACAGATTTAAAAGTAGGGGACATCATTTTAGAAGTTAATGACCAACCTATATCATCTTTAAGTGATTTACAATCAATAATCACCGCTTTAAATCCTAAAGAAACAGTAAAAATTCATATTAAAAGAGATAATAAAGAAAAAGATGTGGAAGCCCAAACTTATGAAGCCGAAGACCATACTATAAAAATTGGGGTAATGCTTTTAACTACTTATGATTTTGAAACTAAGAAAGATATTAAAATAAGTTCAAAAGCTAGTGAAATGGGTAGCAGTGGGGGTTTAATGATGAGTCTTGAGATATATAACCGTTTAACGAAAGAAGATATTACCCATGGCCAAAAAATTGTGGGCACTGGTACTATTGATATTAATGGCAACATTGGTGAAATCGGTGGGGTAAAATACAAACTTATCGACGCGGTTAAAAAGAAAGCACAAGTATTTATTTGTCCCGAAGAAAACTATGAAGAAGCTTTAAAAATAGTTCAAGAAAAAAAGTATGACATTAAAATAATTAGTGCCCATACTTTTAAAGAAGTATTAACTAAATTAGAAAAATTAAAAAATGGTTAGTTTATCTTCTAACCATATCTATAAGATTTTGAGGCACTCGTAGAAGTTTAGCCTCTTTTTCTAAGTCCGTAAATGCTTCACATTTTTGAGCTTTATTTAAAAATGATTTGGCTTGTTGTTCATCTTTTAAAGCAAAGTATATCGGTGCAATATATTCAAACATCGCTTGTTCTCGAGTAATGTCTGAAGCTATATCTGCAACTCTACTTGGAGCAACAAATTTCCCCATTTGATAAATTTTGCTAAAACTTTGGGATAAATATTCATCGTATACATGTAAATCGGTAAATATTTTTTGATTTATATCATCTATTGTTAATTCTTTATTTCTTAAATAAATTTTAAGAAAATATTCAAATTGAATAGAATCAAGGTATTTATCAAAAAGTTTTAAACCATCTAGTAAAAGAACATATAAATCAAATTGTTTTTCTAAAACATAGACTCTTGATTCATTACATATTAATCTATTTAATTCTTCTAATAAAGCAAAAGTATATCTTCTAGGTGTTTCTAAAACTCTATCCGTTAAATCGCGTATTCCAATATACGTTGCTTTATTAAATCTTTTACTAATATTTAAAATAATATCTATGGCTTTTAAAATAATTTTTTCTTGTCTAACACTTAGTTTTTGTATTTGGTCTTCGTAATATGCAACAGGAGTAATTTCTCCTTTATAGTTAATAATTAAATCCGGTGTTTCTAAATGTTCTTCATCAAAACTTATCATTTGTTCTTTATAAAAATCAATTGTCTTTTTTCTTAATGTTCCACTTACTTCCATTATTTATTCTTCTCCTTTTCATAATCATCTAAAAAATTATATTTATAATCATCTTTTTTATAGCCAATAATTTGGGTTAAATTAATATTTTCCATACTGCGAAAGATATTCATTTCAATATAAGGGTTTATTTTATTTAATTCGTTAATTAATCTTTTAACCTCGGCTCTTTTTCCTTCACTGCCTTCTTCAATTGAACACTCATTTAATAGTTTACAAGCACAATTAATAAATTCTAAATGATGATAGTTTTTCCAAACTATAATATCTTTTTCTTGAATTAAATACATTGGTCTAATTAATTCTAAACCTGGAAAATTTTCACTATGGAGTTTTGGCATCATGGTCTTTATTTCACCACCATAAAGCATGCTTAGTAAATTAGTTTCAATAACATCGTTAAAGTGATGGGCTAAAGCAATTTTATTGCAGCCTAATTCTTGAGCTTTATTATATAAATGTCCGCGACGCATTCTAGCACACATATAACATTGGGAATGTTCTTCCATAGCTAGAACAGCATCAAATATATCACTTTCAAAAATTTGAATGGGAACATTTAAAAGTTTAGCATTATCTTTAATCTTTTGTAAATCTTCTTTTCGATAACCAGGGTCCATTACAACATACTTGGCTTCAAATTTAATTTTGCCATGTCTTTGTATTTCTTGAAAAAGTTTGGCCATTAAAAATGAATCTTTACCTCCACTGATACAAACCATTATTTTATCATTATCATTTATTAATTTATATTCTCTAATTGCTTTCGTAAATTTACACCAAATTGTTTTCCGAAATTTTTTTATTATATTTCTTTCTATATCTAAATAATCCATAACTTTCGCTCCTTAAATAACATAAATATTATAATATAAAACAAAATAAATTGCAAATTATAATTAATTATGCTAAAATTCTAATGGGGGCGTAAAGTTATGACGAATATCACATATAAAGTAATTTCCCAAATTAAAATTAAGAAAGGCTGTATAATTGCTCTTAAAGTTCCATATAAAATAACTAATAGAGTAGTTAATTATCCTTTAGTTATCTATTCTTTAAATAAACACACCTTTACAGGTTTTCCCGTATTTATAGATGAAGATAAACACGAAGTAATTGATTTAATTCCTCAATTATTTACTTTTTCTAAAAATAATATATTAGCTAAATATGGGTATTTAGACTTATTAGACTTATTAGATTTAAGTAAAGATGTCTATCAAGATCTTCTTTATCGTTCTTATTATTCCAATCCTTTATTTTTAGAAGAAATAAATAAAAGTTTACAAGTAGCTAATAAAGATATTATTTTTTATTTAGATTCTACTAAGCTTCATCGCTATTTTGTTTTAAATATTTTGCCTAATCATTATCAAGTAGTAGAATTAAATGATTTAAATCAAGTAATTAGTTCTAAAATTACTTATTTATCTAAAGATATATATCTTTATGATGTCCAAAAGATTAAATCTTTAACTAAAAAGAAAATTCTAAAACAAACTAAAGATTTAAAAGATAGTAATTTAGTAGGTAAAGTAATTTATTATAATCATCAATATTTAGATGTTTTATTATTAGCTCATGATTATTTTATTGCGATTTCTGCTACTTCATCAGAAAACTTAATACATCAAATACCCCTAAATACTGATGTAGAAGTAATTGGCGAACTTGAACCATCTATTTATCAAGAAAAACTAATATTAATTAATCAAGCTTTAAAAAACTTAAAAGCAACTAATTCATTAATTAAAAAATTGTAATTGCTTTAAAAGATATAACGATAGATAATATAAGGAGGTATTTAAAAATGATAGAAGAAGTAAGAAAACAAGTCTATAGATTATTAAATAAAGATAATTCTGGTCATGGTATGGAACATATTGAAAGGGTTTTAAAATTATCTTTAAAATTTGCTGAAAATGAAAGCGCTAATAAGGAAATAGTAGCTTTAATAGCTTTATTACATGATGTAGATGATTATAAACTATTTGGCATAGAAAATGCCGATAAATTATTAAATGCCCAAAATATTTTATCGCAATGTTCAATACCTGATAATATTAAAGAACAAGTACTAGAAGCTATTAAAACTATTGGTTATAGCAAAAGGTTAAAAGGCCTTAAACCTCTAACGATTGAAGGAATGATAGTATCAGATGCAGATATGTGTGATGCTATTGG
>CANQOE010000049.1 GCA_947625315.1 uncultured Bacilli bacterium
ATGTATAATCATTTTGCTAAAGAAGAATATAATAAAAGTTATAGTTATGCCACTAGATTATTTTCTAATCAAATTCAAAAAATAAAAACAAAAGATTATTATGTTAATAGATATCAAGATATGCACACAGTATATAGTATTAACTTAATAAGTGGAAATTATCAAAATAAAAATAATGAATTAGTAAATTGTTATGTAAATAAAAACAAAGAAACAAACGAAGAGATAGATCAAAACATAATAACGTATTTAATCCGGCTTGACAAGGTAAAAAGTATAGCTTATAATATAAAAGAAAAAAGATTTATAACTATATTAAGGATAATAAATGCGCGAGATTTAAAAGAAGTAGAGAAATACATAAGAAAGGGAGATGAAATAATGGAAAGTATGTATCAATTTTTAAAAGAATGGAATGAAAACAATGCGAAGAATGGATTTGAAGAGTATATGGGTGAGAAGTTATATGAAGCTCAAACAAAAGGCGAAAAAGAAGGAAAAGGTCAAAAAGAAGGTCAAGAACAAGCTTTAAAGAAAACGGCTCAAAAAAGGTTAGCAAAAAATGTAGATATTCAAGATATAATTGAAATAACTGGTTTATCTAAAAAAACTATTTTATCTTTAACTTAACATATTTTGAATATAAAATTAGAAATTTTAATAATTAGTATTGTTAATTTTCTTTTTTTTTGGTATTATTATGATAGGGTGAGTAATGTGAAAAGAAATATTATTTTGGCTTGTGTCTTAGCAGTTTCTTTAATAGTTTTAGCAGTAAGTGGCTCTTATGCTTATTTTAGTAATAAAATAGAAAATACCGGTAATGGAGGCGTTAGTGTAACTGGCGGAGATTTAGAAATTGGTTTTACTGATGATACTGATGAAACGCATAAAACAATAACGGTAGAAAATGCTGGTTTAACTAAAGATGATGATGTAACTAAAAGTGAAAATTATACAAAATTTGGGATTGAATTAAAAGAGACTTCAGCAGTTAAACATGTAAAATATCAAATATATTTAACTGATATAAGTATGACTTGTAATTTTAAAAGTGCTGATTTGAAATGGGCTTTATATAGAGATAAAGATAGTAATTTGTCTGAACAAGATAAAGTTGCTTCTGGAGATTTTTCAAATTTAACTACTAATGATAATATGTGTTTAACAAACACTATAGATGGTAGTACTCATATTTTTAGTAATCTAACATTAACAACAACTGAAGAAACTTTAAATTTAGGTGAAACAGGAAATGCAGTTAATAATTATCGTTTATATATTTGGTTAAGTTATTCTTCAGATAAAAATCAAACTGATTTATTAAATGGTAGTTTATCGGCTAAAGTTGGATTTAGGGCGGTACAAGCAACTAATTAAAATAATGCTGGCTATATAGTCAGTTTTATTTTGGTATTATTTGGTTTAATATTTTTTTATTTTATAGTTCACAAGATAATTAAGTTATGATATAATTATTATATATAATTTGAAGGGATGTAAGTTAAGTGAAGTTTATTCAAATAAAGAATTGTTATAAAGTATATAAGAATGGGGTAACCGCTATTGCAGATTTAACGCTTGATATAAATAAAGGGGAATTTGTTTTTGTTATAGGTTCAAGTGGAAGTGGAAAGTCAACTTTAATTAAAATGTTATATCGAGAAGAAAAACCAACAAAAGGAATTGTCGAAATAGGTGGAATAAATGTTGGAAAGCTTCGTAATAGAACCGTATTTAGATTAAGAAGAAAACTGGGAATAGTCTTTCAAGATTTTAAATTATTACCTAAATTAACAGTATATGAAAATGTAGCTTTTGCTTTAGAGTGTTTAGGTTTAAGAGGAAAAGAAATTAAACCAAGAGTTGTCGAAGCTTTAGAACATGTTGGTTTAAAAGAAAAATTAAGATGTTTTCCAAGTGAGTTATCTGGTGGCGAACAACAAAGAGTATGTATTGCTAGAGCTATTGTCAATGACCCTAAATTATTGATATGTGATGAGCCAACAGGAAACTTGGATCCAAAGACTAGTAAAGAAATTATGGATGTTTTAGATGATATAAATAAAAAACTTGGAACAACTATTATTATGGCAACTCATGATAAAGAAATAGTTAATCGAATGAAGAAGCGTGTAATTGTTCTAGATAATGGAATACTTGCGCAAGATGTAGTGAAGGGAAGTTATAAGGCCAGTGAAAGCATTTAGAATTATAAGTAGAAGTATTAGAGATTCTTTTAAAAGTATCTTTCGAAATTTTAGTTTATCAATGGCAAGTATTATATGTACAACCATTACTTTAATATTGGTGGCTATTGCCATGGTAGTGACGGCTAATGTTAATTATGTAACAAAATCAATGGAAGAAGAATTAACCGTTGTAGTGTACGCTAAAAAAGAAACAACGGAAGAACAATTAAAAACAATTGAAAATAAAATTCGAAATATGAGTGAAGTTGAAGAAGTAGTTTTTAAAAGTAAGGAAGAATGGCGTGCCGAAATGATGAGTTATTCCGAAACTTTAGAAGTTACTTTAGATTATTTAGAAAATAACCCATTATTAGATTCTTATATTGTAAAGGTTAGAGAAGTAGATAATTTAGCTAAGGTTGCTAAAGAAATTAGAACTTTAGAAGGTATTGAAAGTGCTAATTATGGTGAAGGAATGGTTGAAGAAATAATTAGTGTTTTTGATATAATTAAAATGGCTACAATTGTCATTGTTATTGCTTTAGTAATTGTTACTGCTTTCTTAATTAGTAATACAATTAAATTAACAATTTTTTCGAGAAGAAGTGAAATTGAGATTATGCGTTTAGTTGGAAGTAGTAATATATCTATTAAAATGCCATTTGTTATTGAAGGATTTTTATTAGGAATAATTGGTTCTTTAGTTCCAATTGGACTTTGTATATATGGGTATATTTTGATGTATGAAAAATTAGGTGGTTCTATATCATTTAGTGCTATTGAATTAATTAAACCAATGCCATTTGTAATGTATATTTCTTTAGCTTTATTACTTATTGGTAGTTTAGTAGGTATGTTTGGTTCTTCTAGAGCAGTTCGCAAATACTTGAAAGTGTGATAGATATGAAGAAACATAAAAAGTTATTAGCTATAGTTTTAATTGGAATTTTATTTTTACCTTTTAAAGTATATGGGGCAGCAGAAACATTAGGAGATTTAAGAAGTTCTTATAATGCTTTAGTTAAAGAACAAAAAGATAATGCTAATAAAACGGCCGCGACGAAAGCTGAAATTGAACGCAAGAAAAAAGCTATAGCTCAAGCGCAAATTGATTTACAAGCAGCAGAAACAGAAGAAAAAGAAACGGAAGAAAAGATTCAAGAATCTAATGAACATATTGAACAATTAAAATGGGAAGCGGAAAAAGTTTTACTATATATGCAACAATTACAAGGGCAAAATGTATATGTAGAATATGTTTCCGGGGCTACGAGTATGACAGAGTTAATTACCAGAGTTGAAGCGATTAATCAAATTTCGGATTATATAACCGATACTGTAGATAATTTAAAAGAAGAAATTAAAAATAATGAACAATTAAAAATTGAATTACAAGAAAAACAAAAGAAATTACAAGCTCAAATTGTTAGTTATGAAAAAATAATTGAACAAAATTATAATAATTTGGAAACTTATGATAAATTTGCCGATGATATTGATACTAAAGTAGCCGCGGCTAAAAAACAATTAGATACATATGTTGATTTATGTCGTTCTAATTTAGGGAAAACTGATGATAATGTAAAACTTGATGATTGTACTAAAGTACCGGTTAATTCCGGTTGGATGAAGCCTTTAAAAAGTGGTACTATTACCAGTTTAATAGGTTATCGATGGGGTAGTTATCACAATGCTTTAGATATTGGAGGTAATCCAGAGGGTACTCCAGTATATGCAGCCGCGGCAGGAATTGTTGCCGGTATTCAAGCCAAGACCAGTTGTGGAGGTAACCGCGTATTTATAAATACCAATATTAATGGAACAAAATATACGTACTTTTATTATCATTTACTTAGTTATAATGTTAAAGTTGGCGATGTAGTTGACCAAAATACCGTTGTAGGATATGTTGGAGGTGGAAGAAGTACCTCTTATAAATATGGTGGTTATGATACATGTACAACTGGAGCCCACTTACACTTTGGAATTGCTTATGGTTGGGTTTCAAGCCATGTTGGTAAAGGCTATGTTATGGAAAAATTACCAGGATTTGGCAATTATGAAGGTTATAAATTTACTTCAAGATTAGATTATTATACAGGTTAGAAGTCTTTAAGGCTTCTTTTAAATTTGTATAAAAAAACTTAGTTTGACCCATAAAAAGATAGAAATAAAATTGTTTTAAATTATTGAGTATGTTATAATTTTAAATAGAAGGAGTATTAAGTTATGTGTGGATTTGTGGGTTATATAAATAAAAAAGAAAAGAAACAAGATATAATTGAAAAAATGAGTAAAAGAATTGAACATCGCGGTCCGGATGCTGAAGGCTTTTATAAAGATGAAGATATAGAGCTAGCTCATCGACGTTTAAGTATTATTGATTTAGCTAGTGGTAATCAACCAATATATAATGAAACTAAAGATTTAGTTATTGTTTTTAATGGCGAAATATATAACTTTCCAAGTTTAAGAGAAGATCTAGAAGCTAAGGGTCATAAATTTGTAACTAATACAGATACGGAAGTAATTGTTCATGGTTATGAAGAATATCAAGAAGGTATTTTAAATAAATTAAGAGGAATGTTTGCCTTTGTAATTTGGGATAAAAAGAATAAAGAATTATTTGGGGCCAGAGATATATTTGGAATTAAACCTTTTTATTATACCATAATGAATGATACCTTTATGTTTGGTAGTGAAATTAAAGCTTTCTTAGAACATCCCGATTTTACTAAGGAATTAAATCTTGAAGCTTTAAAAATGTATTTAAGTTTTCAATATAATCCTTTAAATGAAACCTTTTTTAAGGGAGTTTATAAATTAGAGCCAAGACATTATTTAAAATATCGCGATGGTAAATTGGAGATAAAAGAATATTATAATTTTGAATTTAAAGAAGAAAAGATTAAAGAAAAAGATTTAATTCAAAAAATTGAAGAACAAGTAGAAGAAAGTGTCGAAGCTCATAAAATAAGCGATGTTAAAGTAGGGGCTTATTTAAGTAGTGGGATTGATTCTTCGTATATTGTTTCCATTTTAAAACCTAATGAAACTTTTACGGTTGGTTTTGAAAATAAAGGTTTTGATGAAACCGAAGCTGCCCAAACTTTAAGTAAAATGCTTAATATTGAAAATAAAAGACAAATAATTGATGATAAAGATTTTTTTCAAGTTTTAAGTAAAGTGCAATATTATAGTGATGAACCGCATGCTAATTTATCAACTGTTCCGCTTTATTTTTTAAGTGCTTTAGCTAAAAAAGATGTTACAGTTGTATTATCAGGAGAAGGGGCGGATGAATTATTCGCGGGTTATCAAACATATCAAGAAAGTAAACTTATTAAAGCATATCGGCATTTACCAAAATTTTTACGAACTTTTAATGCAAAAATTGCTAATAAATTACCTAATTTTAAAGGGAAAAATTTCTTAATTAAAGGTAGTAAATCGGTTGAAGAATTATATATGGGACAAGCCCATATCTTTACTGATAAAGAAACTAAAGAGTTAATAAATCCTGAGTATTTAACTGATATTACAATTCAAGATGTAACTAAACCTTATTTTGAGCAAGCTAAGGGGTTAGATGATGTAACTAAAATGCAATATTTAGATATGTTTTTATGGCTTCCTAATGACATTTTACTTAAAGCTGATAAAATGACTATGGCTAATTCTTTGGAACTTAGAGTACCTTATTTAGATAAAGAAGTATTTAAGTTAGCTTTAGCATTACCTAAAAAATATAAGTTAAGAAAAGGTTTAAGTAAGTATGCTTTAAGAAAAGCCGCGGAGAATAAAATACCTCAAGAATGGTTTAAGAGACCTAAATTAGGCTTTTTAGTACCTTTTAAAGAATATTTAAAAAAGAAAGAGTATTATGAATTAATTAAAGAAGAATTTGAAAGTGATATTGCTAAAAAGTTCTTTAATGAAGATATGCTTATAGATATGTTAGATAAACATTATCAAGGAAAAGAAGAAACTCATCGCAAAATATATACGATATATGCTTTTTTGCTTTGGTATAAACAATTTTTTTTGTAGGGGGTTTTTATGCAGTTAGAAAGTATTAAAGGAGTAGGAAGTAAAACTATTGGGATACTTCACGATCTAAATATTTATAGTGTTCAAGATTTAGTAAATTATTATCCTTATCGTTATGAAATATTAACACCTTTTTCTTTAAGTGATGCTTATAAGGGTGAGCGAATTGCTATAAATGTTATGATTACCAGTGTTCCTAATGTTTACTTTTTTAAGAAAAATTTTAATCGCATGCAATTTAATTGTTTGCACCTAAATAAAGAAATAAAAGCCGTTATATTTAATCGAGCTTTTATGAGTCAACATTTAAAGATTGGAAAAATTGTTACTTTAATTGGGAGATATGAAGCACGTAATAACACTTTTACTTGTGAAGATATAAAGTTACGAGAATTATCTACAACATCTATTACTCCGGTATATCATACAAAAAAAGGTTTAAAAAATAGTGATTTACACAAGATGATTATAAATGCGATAGATTATAGTTATACTATGGAAAATGATGATTTAATACCTCCGGAATTTCGAAGTAAATACAATTTTATGGGACAAGAGCAAATGCTTAGAATGTTACATGATCCTAAAAATCATGATGAAGTTAAAAAAGCAACGATTGTAGCTAAGTATGAAGAATTATTTAATTTTATGTTTAAAATAAATTATCGCCATGAAGTAAATATTGGCATAGCTAAAGAACCTAAAAAGTTTAATAAAACGCAAGTTAATAATTTTATTAAAAGTTTACCTTTTGTATTAACCGATAGTCAAAATGATGCAACGGATGCTATTATCAAAGATTTAAAAAGTAAAAAGAAAATGAATAGATTAGTCTTAGGGGACGTTGGAAGTGGGAAAACAATTGTCAGTTTTATCGCGGTTTATGCGACATTCCTAAGTGGAGAACAAAGTGTTTTAATGGCTCCAACTGAAGTATTAGCTAGACAACATTATAAGAATGCTTTAAATATTTTTAAAGATTATAATCTTAATATTGAACTTTTAGTGGGTAGTCAAAAAAGTAAAGAGAAAGAAGAAATTAAAGAGAGATTATTAAATGCGGAAATTGATTTAGTAATCGGAACGCATGCGATAATTGAAGAAAATGTTGTTTTTCAAAATTTAGGATTGGTCATTGCCGATGAACAACATCGCTTTGGAGTTAAACAAAGAGAATTATTACAAAATAAAAGTGATGTTGCTGATTCTTTATATATGAGTGCTACCCCAATTCCTAGAAGTTATGCTCTAACTTTATATGGGGATTTAGATGTATCTTTTATCTTACATAAACCTGGTGGTCGCAAGGAAATTAAAACGGTAATTAAGAAATATAGTGAATTAAAAGAAGTATTAAGAACTGTTTTAGAAGAAATTAAAAAAGGTCATCAAATATATGTTGTAGCTAGTATGATTGGCGAAGATAACGACCTGGATTTAAAAAGTGTTGAATTACTTAAAAGTAAGTTTGATATGGCTTTTCAAAATAAAGTACCTTCGGAAATATTACATGGGAAATTAAAAGCTAAAGAAAAGCAAGAAATAATGCAAAGATTTAAAAATAACGAAACCAAAATTTTAATAGCAACTACCGTTATTGAAGTGGGAGTAGATGTCGAAAATGCCACAGTGATGGTGATATTTGATGCTCATCGCTTTGGGTTAGCAACTCTTCATCAGTTAAGAGGGAGAGTAGGAAGAAATGATGTTGATAGTTATTGTTATTTGATTTGTGATAAAGAAATTGAGCGGTTAAAAGTTTTAGAAGAAAGTAATGATGGTTTTTATATTTGTGAAAAAGATTTGGAATTGCGCGGCGAAGGAGATTTATTTGGTCAAAAACAAAGTGGGCAAAGAACTTTTAAAATGGCGGATTTAAGGACTGATAAAAAAATTTTAGAACAGGCTAAAAAAAATAGTGAAGAATA
>CANQOE010000050.1 GCA_947625315.1 uncultured Bacilli bacterium
GATCAACTTATTTTAATGTCTTCATTGACAAGACACTTTTTTGCGTGTCAAAATTTAATTATTTTTTTTCAACCTTTCTCTCCTTCATTTATTTTATTGCGCATTATTTTGCCATTGTTATTTTTAATAAATTCTTTATTTCTTAAAATTACATAAGCAATTTGATGATTTTTAGGTTGTTTTTTATTATATTCATAGATTAAATTATCAAAATATTCTTGATCATTTAAATATTCTTCGGTAGGATAAATATGCGCAACTAAATGATTGTTTTGCATGTTTATGATAGCTTCACATACGCCCTTATCTTTTAAAAGAACACTTTCGATAACTTCGGGGCTAATATTTTCCCCATTACTTAAAATGATTATATTTTTTTTACGACCAGTGATAAATAAGAAACCATCATTATCAAGATAACCTAAATCACCAGTATGAAAATAACCATCAATTAAAACTTCTTTAGTAGCTTTTTTATCTTGGTAATAGCCAAGCATGACATTGGGCCCTTGAACACAGATTTCTTCCTCAATTATTTTAACATTGACATCTTTACATATTTGACCAAGACTACCATCTTTAAAATGGTGAGGCCGATTGACACTGACAACTGGGGAACACTCGGTTATACCATAGCCATTTAAAACTTCTAAACCAAGGCTGCGAAACCAAGTTACATATTTGGGATCTAAATAAGCCCCACCACAAATGATGTAATGCAGATTACCCCCAAACTGATTTAAGATTTTTTTAAATATTTTACGTCTTAAATCGAAATTGATTTTTAATAAACCATTACTTATTTTAAGACTAGCTTTTAAGATTTTTTCTTGATGTTGGGTGCGCGCATTTTTCCATATTTGCTTATAGAACAATTCTAAAAAAGCGGGAACAACAAAGATAGTTTCGGGTTTAATTTCTTGAAAATCCGCGATTAAATGTTTTAAGCTTTTGTTTAAAAAAGTGGGAGCACCATAATAATAGGGTTTTAAAGCTCCAGTAATTAAGCCAAAAGCATGATGAAATGGCAAGAAACTAACGACAGAACCATGGGGCTCATAAAGCGATGAGGCTCCATAGATATCACTCATAATGTTTTTTTGAGATAAGACAACCGCTTTATTGGGGCCAGTAGTTCCGGATGTAAAAAAGATAGCCGCTTCTTTATTTTCATCTACTTTAATTTTACAAGGCTTTTTATGACCAGAGTTTATAAATTTCGGGGTATCGTCTAAAGAAAAACTTTTTAATTTTAAATCCTTTATATAAGAACAATAGGTAGGAGAATAATAAATAATCTTTGTATCACTAGTTTTTAAATTTTTTAATAATTCTTCTTGATTTAAATCTTTATCTACTAAAACGCTTGTGTTACCACTTAAGATAATTGCTAGAAAACAAATTAGATAATTATAAGAATTTTCTCCCATTAAGGCAATATGTTTATTTTTATAGTTTTGATAAAAATAAGAAGTTAAATTTATAACATCATTATAGACATCTTGATAAGTCTTGTTAATTGTTTGTCCTTCCAAGTGATAGGAAAAAGCAGTATCTAAAGGCTTAGTTTTTAAATGTAATTCAATTAGTTCTAAAAAATTATTTATTTTACTTACATTATAATAAGCGTATTTTTTATTTATGATTTTCATAAGCACTCCTGTTATTAATCTATGATAGGAATAAATATATTATGGTTTTTAATTTTTCCCCTACTATAAATTGTACTATATATTTATTAAATTTTCTACTAAAAAATAGCAAAAATAATAAAAAATTAAGGCATTAAAAAAGAAAGACTTAATATTCTTTAAATATCTTATAAACTGAGCTGATCATTTGAAAATAGGTTACCAAGTTGTTGAGCTAAAGATACAAACGTAATATTTTCCTTATTTAATTCATTTTGAAAAGTAGTAATGGTACTCATAAATGCTTCTTGCTTTTTTAGATGAACAATATCACAAAATTGGGGATCAGCGGCAGTTTTTAAATAAGATTCTAAAGTATTAATAAATGTTTCTATATCACTATTTCTATCCATATTAATAAAAAAATTTATATCATCTTCAGAAAAAGAAATATTTTGTGCTTGAGCAATATCAAAATATTTTTTTATTAAAAGTCGGAGCCTATTATTCAAATCTTTTTGTTGTTCTAAGCATTCTTTTAGAGAAGTTATAATTTTTAAATTATTTAAATATATTTCTTGCATATAATCACATCCTATTTAGATTATATAATAGTTTTAAAGTTATGTAAAGAAAAAGAATAGCTTATTTTTTAGCAAAAGAAAACCACCTATATAATAAGGTGGAATTAAATAATTTCTAAATTTGAATAATATATTACTATTTAATATTTTTTTCGAACACGCAACATTTTTTCATCAGTTATAGTAAATTGATAATCGGCATCTGATGAAATCCCATTTCTTTTTGGATAATTGCAAGGATTTTTATCATCGTAAATTAAATCTTGTTCTTTGGCATATTTAAATATTTCCCACGATGCAGTTCCTGGATCTCTTCCTACGTTAACTTTTTGGCAAGGAATGTTTAGCTCGTTCATTTTATGATATATCCCATCTGCATAGCGAATAAATGTATCAGCCATCATCGGGATAGATTCAGTATTATTTTTGTCTATCTTGCTAAATTGGCCTTCAACATTATCAATACAAACAATTTTTTCTTCCTTATCATACCAAACTAATCCATCAAAAAATGTTTTATTAGGAGATGTAAAAGTTACATATCGCCAATTTAAATCAGTAATAACATGAGTTAAACGATCTTCAGCAAATCCACCATACCTGGAACAACAATTTGTTTTTCGACCACTAAGGAAAGCTTGAGGATCACTTTTTAAATGGGAATTAAATTGCATTAAATTAGGTTTTAAATCTACAATATTGGGAATACTTACTTTTTGTTCATCAATTAATAAAGCTTGGCTATAAAGTTTAATAGCCCAATCAATTTCCTCTTTTCCAGCACCATATTTCATTAATAATTGAATAAGGTAGCGAAAACGTTCATCGCTAATTTCTTTACTATACAACTTATACAATTTATTTAGCTTAACATCAGTAATTGAAGCCATAGCATCTATGGGAGTTAGCAATTTATTTCTGGTGTTTGTTTTTACTCTCTTTTCTGGTCTATTTGCAAGTATATCAGCAAAATTTTCAAAAAGTTCCCCCGTCATATTAGTTCCAAGATCAGGTTCAATAAATGCCTCTTTATTTAGAGCGTAATGTTGCATAAAAAATTCGGCAAATTGTTTGTTAAAATTATTTCTTAAATCTATGGCACCATAAATAGTATGAAGTTCATCAGCAGTCGTACCTTTTTTTAGAAAATATTCAATAATATAATTTAAGGCTTTTTCACTAGTTGATTCTTTACTATCAAATAATCCTAAAATATATCCAAGAGATACTATTCCTTCCATTTCTACATAATTATTAGCTTGATATCCATCTTTTAATATTTTAAGACGTTTATGATTGTTATTATAAAAATATTCATGGCTTTTTTCGGCTGGTATTTTATTAATAACGGCAGATGAAGGAAGCCATTTCTTGGCAGTATAAGGAAGCCATTCAAACAATTTTTTTCGTATTTCATAATCATATAACGTTATCAATAAATCTTTTTCTTTATCAGATAAATTTCTTTTGTCTTCTAAAGATAAATTTAAAATCCTTACAATTTTATATATTTGTTGGCGATTAATTAAAACTTTTTGATTTCGTACATTATAACAAGGAATATAAGGCTTGTTTTCATCAAATAAATCATCATAATTTTGGAAAGTATAGCCGTTTTGTTTTAATATACTAATTATATTTAGCCAATTAATAAATTGATTGCGATTAATTATTCTTTCTTTTTCCATAGGGTCAATTGTTTTTAAAATTTCTTGCTTCATACTAAATAAATTATCACTATCGTGAAAAGAAAAACCAAGATTTAGGGCTTTTTTTATAACTTTAAGCCATTCTTCAGTAATAGAAAATAAGAAATCACGCTTAATAGTTAAGTTATTTTCCTTAAGAGAACTATTATTTGGTCTTATTTCAATATTTTTTACTCTTTTATCGCAAAGGTTAATAATATTAACTTCAAAATTTTCCTTATTATTTAGTATAGCAAGTATATTAATATATTTATGTACATTGGCTTCTAAATAATTACTGTTTAAAACCATTTTCTTCCCTTTAGGGTCAATTAAAGTAATATTTTTATATTTTGGATCAAACATGGATTCGGGATTTAATATTTTAAAATTATTTATCTTTAAAAAATATACTAAACTTAATAAATTATCACTCATTTTATAAGCATAATCTTTATTCAATATAATTGCTTGCCCATTGCTAGGATTCTTAAATACAATATCTTTTACGGATTTATCAAATAAGCTTTCTATTTGGGGAAAATCATAACCTTTTCTAACTAAAAAGCGAATTGCTCGATAAAGTTTTCCATCTATCTTAGGAAATATTTTTTCTTCTTTATAATAATCCCAAGGATTATATTGTCTATAATAGTTATAACAAAACTTACGTTCTAAATCTTCTTTGTTAGGAATAAAGACATAGGTATCATACTCATCATAGCTAAAAGACATAAGCATTTTAGTATTGTTATTTGGATTAGGGAATTTTTTAATTCTAATATCGGAAAAATATCTTCCATATTGTTTTTTTATTTCCTCTTTGGGCATTCCATAGACAATTTCAATAATTCCTTTAACAAATTCGCAAGGATCATCATAAGGATCTATATGCCCATGGATATAAAAATCAGTAATTTCATCACTAGTAAGTTTCAAATCAATTAGGGCATCTAATATTCCAAAAAAACCTGTTTGTTTCATTTCCCTAATAGGATCTGAATAATATTTTAAATTAAATATCTTTTCACTAACATCATATTCATTGCCTTCAAATTGTAATAAAAAAGCATTTTCTTTAAAATCATAATTTTTTTCCGATTTTTTTCCTAACATACATATAACCCTCCATTTGTTAAGTTATTATACACTTTTTAAGCATTTAGTCAAGCGATTAATCAAGATTTTTATTTAAGTAAAATATTATTCTTAAAAAATAGATACACGACTAATTTCATTTTGGACTTTAGATCAAAAGTGTTGTAAAATAATTGATTATATGTTAGAATAGTCTACAATTTAAAAGAAAGGAAAATTATAATGTTTGGAATTTTCGAAATATTATTAAACAATGGAATTTTAAAAAAACTTTAACAGAAGAAGAAAAATTTAAAATATTGCGTTCTAAAAGAATAGATTCAAAAGTTGTAAAATATTTAATTAATAGATTAAGTGATTTATATATTGAAGTTTTAGGTGATTATGAAGGCCCAATATGGAAATTAATGTCGGCTGGAAAACTTGTAGGTTGGTGTTGGCAAACAACCGAATCCGCGATAGTATTTTTTAATGACGATGACTATATTGAAAGAGGAAATTTAAAATTTGATGAAAAAACACCTAAATATTATCATTCTTGGATATGTTTTAAATTTAACGAAAAAGAATATGTTTTAGATCCCTGTTTGAATTTTTTATGTGAAAAAAAAGATTATTTTAAAATTTTTGAGGTTGAAGTAAAAGGAAAAGTTACAGCCAAAGCAGTTAGAGAAGAACTAATAAGACAAGTTACAACTCCTAAAGAAGAAGATACTTCTGAAGCTCTCAAGAGCTATGAAATAGTTATAAAAATACTTTTAGGAGATACATATGAAAGCTATAAAGAGGAAAAAAGAAGCAAAGTTATAGTTCATGGCCCAGAAAATGTAAATACACCACTTTATAGAAATGGCTCCGGTTATAAAATTGAATTTCAAAATAGAAAAATAAAAAAGTTAAAGGTTCATTATTATTATGATGATTGATAAATATATCTAAAACTTTCATTCTTTATTGTCACTATACAAGTGTCCTTTAGTTTCAAGTCTTAATAATCTTCCATATTCATAAACTAAATAAAAATAATATTTCAATTAAATCATAAGTTTTAAATTTTACATTTAAATAATGATAATAAAGACTATTAAATGTCTTTTGTTTCTCAATAATTTATGATAAAATATATTGCGAAGGAGGAAATGGTATGTTTTTATATGATAAAAAAGAAAATTCATTTGATGTTTATGATTTTACGGCTAAAAAGGATGATTTAATAAGTTATAGAAAGAACCAAATAGAAAAAATTCCGGAAGAAGAAAGAATTTTTATCGCGGAAACTCATACAGACCCATATGGATATTATTCACCTCTTTTTGAAAGATACACAGGTAATACTTTTAACGATCGAATTCTTTTTGCCAGTGATGCCGATAATGATGCAAATAATGATATATGCTATCACATTTTAAAAAGAGATAATAGAAGTAAGGTAAATAATGAATTACTATTAAATTGCTATATATTTGGGCATTTAGAGGATAGAAGTGTTATTCGAATTAAATATTCCCAAAATATGAAATATTATCTTTTAAAAAGGAAAAAATATGATTTTATTGGTTCCGATGAAGATGGGAAAAATTACAAAATGGAAGATATTATTCAATTACCAGAGTCTTTATATTTATTACAACTTTTAGAACAAGGCAAATTTACATCATTTAATGGAAAAGATATCTCTGAACAATTAGCATTATATACTTTAACAAAAATTAATGAAGTAAGCAATCAAGAACTGGAAAAAATGGATGCTTGTGGTATTACTCAAGATGCATATTTCAAAACTAGAGAAAAAGCCCAAAATGATGTCCATGTTTTGAGATTAATAAAAAAATGATTAAAAGCTAAATACTTAAAAATCATTTTTTTAATGCGAATTATTCAATATTTTATCATATAATTTAATATTCTCATTACTTAATATTTAACCTTTTTTGATTGTTTTGTAATATCAATTATAGTATAATATTTATAGGAACATTTGATGTTGAGTGTCGTCCTCCGATCTCGAGAAAGAAAGGAGGTTTTATAAATATGAAGAAAAGAACTTTTGTAATAAAGATCCTTCGCTACATATCTATCATTTTATTTTTCCTACTATTATTAGTAGCGATAATAAAAAATTGACACTCTTTTCATTGCTGAAAAGAGTGTCGGCAAATAATTTATTGAGGCGACATTCACACGTGAAATTGAATGTTCCTCTTTTTTTATTTTATGTCAATTTCTTTGACATATTCATTATAGCATAAAAAAGAACTTTTGACAAGTTATCATTAAATTTTTTATATAATCCTAATTCTTATAGATATTTAACTATGAAATTGAATATTTCTCTTTTTTATGGTTATATCTTGATTTTTTTGTTGCATTATGAACGATTGTTTGATATAATTTTTATAGGGAAACTTAATTGTTGAGTGCTTGCCAACTTTCTTTTAGAAGGGAGGCTTGATATTATGAAGAATAAGGATTTATTGATCTCGTTTCTAATATTAATTATCATTTTATTAATAGTTTCGTTAATGATTCTATGTATAAAGAAATAGCACTCAATCTAGCATAGATTAAGTGCTTCAACCTATTAAGGTAAGTACTCAACTCGTGAAGTTAAGTCTTCCCTTTTTATTTTATGCAAGTTTCCTTGACAAATACATAATAACATAAAATAGCACTTTTATCAAGTATGTTTTATATTTTGCTCAAATTTTCTCAATTCTCAAAGTTAATGCAATATTTATTCTCGTTGTAAATGTAATTGATATATTAATAATGGTATTTACTTTGAGAATTAAATATTATTATTAACAGAATTTTAGTAAGCAACTTGACATTATTTTTTGATGGTGTTATATTGTTATTAGAAGAACTTGCTGCGGGAATTAGACCTGTACCTCGTTCTTCTGTTTTTCTGTTAAAGTTGGAACGGTATAATTTTTTATAGCATCTGTATGGACTAAATAATTAGTTTTAGCTAAAACTCTATTAGCATGCCATTCAATTTTTTCTTGATAAGCTTCATTCTTTTTTAATCTTTCAAATTCTTTAATTAAAATATAATTTAAAAGTAGGACTTAACCAACTAGCAAATTCAAATGCTATATCAGGATGAGCAATGTTCCTATAC